>JBMSHA010000207.1:0-3738 GCA_049416245.1 Flavobacteriales bacterium
CAAAGACATTGCGTCAGCCCGACTCGAAAGCTGGGCGGATGGCGTACTGGCTCGTGAGGAAAATCAAGGCTTACCGATGGATCTCTGGTTTGCCACCCTTGAGCGCTTCGACGGCATGACGAAGGAAGAAGTATTGAATCGCATCGTGGGGTTGGAATTGGCCAAACTCGATGTGACGCGAGGCAAGGATTTGAACCTCAAGCCTGCAGAAGGAATGCAGCGCGGCGCACGAAGCGGGTACAGTGACGGCTACAAAGGGGGTCGAGACGGAGGACGAGACGGGGGACGAGACGGGGGACGAGACGCCCGCGGCCGAAAATCCAACCGCACCTACGCAGGCACGCGCCCCAAAACAGGAGGACGAAAAGACCGCAAATTCTCTGAAGACGATGGTTGGCAGCGGACGGCTCCCAAGCCCGAAAAAAAGTATGGCAAGAGCTCTTCGGCAGGCAATGATGCGCCCGGTGATGCACGGTTCAGCAGGCGCGGAAACGCCGGTACAGGCGCCGGCGACCGACCGCCTAAACGCACCTTTGGCGCACGCAAGTTCAAGCCCACCGGAGGAGGCGCTGCAACCCCGCGCAAGCGGAAAGGCTGAAGTCATCGGGGACCGCCCTGTCCACAATCGGCAGTGGGATACAATTTGTAAGCTTGGAGACAGCAATTAGCCGGGCGAGCTAGATTCGAAGCAACAACTCCGTCCTATGAAGGAATCGCATCGAATCGGTCTGATTGCCGTATTATCATTTGTCATTTATGGCGCCTCAACGCGCTACGGGTTCATAGCCATCGACGACGGCGGGCAAGTGCTCGAAAATCCGTTTGTCGGCGCACTCACTTGGGACAACCTGCGCGGCATGTTCACCAATTCGACGGTGGGCATGTACCAACCGCTCACCACGCTCCTGTTCACGTTCATCAACCTCGCCTTTGGGCACGCTTCTGCTACACCCTTTCACGTCGTTTCCCTGCTTTTGCATGTGCTGAATGGCTTGTTGGTGTACCGATTGGGCAAACGGCTGTTGGAGGAACCCCGGCTCGCTTTCATACTTTCGATGCTGTTCGTCGCCCATCCGCTGGCAGTGGAGGCCGTGTGCTGGGTATCGGCCACAAGCACCCTCCTGTTCACAGCGTTCTACTTGGCGAGCATGCTGGCGTATGATCGGTTTTTGGCAGAAGGCCAACGACAGCCTTACCTACATGCGGTGGTATGGTTTACGTTGGGATGCCTTGCCAAAGTCCAAATGCTGCCGTTTGTAGGGGTATTATTCTTACTCGATTATTGGCGAGGCGGTGCGCTCATCGATAGCAAACGGTTGGTTGAGAAGTTGCCGTTCATCGGCATCGCTATATGTTTCGGGATGATCAGTTGGCATTTTCGTGGCGGGCAATCGGGGTTCACAGGCGATTTTAACCCAATCCTACTGGTGCCGTCGCAAGTCCTCTGGTACCTCATAAAAACATTTGCGCCATTCCAACTCGGCATTGTGTACGATTGGCCTGCTGAGGCTTGGAATGGGTGGAATGTTGGGGCATACGCGGCGCTCGCAGGCCTCGGGACCCTGCTGTTCCGTTACCGAAATCAGAAACTCATCGTGTTCGGTGCCTTATTTTTTCTGGGCAACATCATTTTGCACACGGCGCTCGTAACATCGTTTTTAGGGCCGTACGCAGATCGCTATGCCTACTTGTCATCGCTGGGCATTTGGTTCATGGTTATCGGGGTGGCGCGCACGATGAAACCAGCGCTCCTCAATCCGTCGTCCGTGAACGTCGTTGGGATTGGGGCCATTGTGGTGTTCACCGGCTTGGCTTTGCAGCAAACCCGTCATTGGCAGGACACCATCGCACTATGGACCCACAACCTCGAAAATCAAAAAGCCACATTTTCAAACGGCATGCGCGGTGCGTTGCATTACGAGGCGGGACAATTTGCCCGGGCAAAGCGGGATTTCGAGAAAGTGGACGCAAACCCTGACAGCCGGTTTGAACCCGAGAAATTAAGCTATTTGTACACCGCGTTGGGCTTGATGACAACCGATGCAGAACCGCAAAACTCGTTGCGATATTTCAAGAAAGCAGCCGAATGGAAACCCCAACCGGAAGCCTTCGAAAACGTAGCCCTTGCCGCGAAAAAGCTAGGAGATTTGAAAACTGCCGAGCAATTCTACCAACAGATTCCGCGGGATTTTAAGCCCCCATCTTATTTCATGAACCTGAGCACCTTATACTTCGAAAGTCAACAATTCGATAAGGGGGCAGCGGTGATGACCCAAGCCATCGACGCCGGGTTTGGGGACCTCCTCTGTTACAAAATGCGATGTTTTTTCCGGATCGAAATAGGTGATTTTGCGGGAGCCAACGAAGACTATGAGCAAGCTTCCAAGATGTTGGAGCAAGTCCCGGGAGCCAATCCGGATCCGGACCTCCAAAATTTACGCATGCGGCTGCTCCTGCAGCGATAACGGCAATAAAAAAGGCACCCGCAAAGGCGCCTTTTTTAATAGTTCCGAGCGTCGGATACGCTTACTTCTTCACTTTTGCGATTGCCTTGCTGATTTGTGAATCCATGCGATCCAACTCTTGATCAGCAAGTTCCTTATCCACAAGAATTCTTCCGCTGTGCTCATCCACGATGATGCGCTTGCGTGCTGCGATGTCGATTTGTCGCTGTGGCGGGATCTTGATGTAAGAACCGGCCGACGCCTCACGCTCAATTGGCACCACCGCCAATCCGTTTTTCGCTGCGGCGCGAATGCGCTGGTAGCTTGCCAACAAGCGGTCGTCGATCTCCTTAGCCATCTTTTCGCTGAGTTCGTTCAAAACATCCTCTTCCTGTTGCGTTTCAGCTACAATTTCTGACAACTCCTTCTTCTTCCCCTCAAGATCTGCTTCACGCATCTCCAATTTCTCCTTGCTGCTGCTTACGACTTCAGTCTTTTGCTCTGCTTGTGCTTGGCATTCACGAATACGCTTTTCACACAACTCGATCTCAAGTGTTTGATACTCGATTTCTTTATTGAGTGACTCAAATTCTCGGTTGTTGCGAACGTTATTTTGTTGCTCAGTGTACTTCGCAATCAAGGCCTTGCTGTCCTCGATTTGATTCTTGTATGCTGAAATGCGCTGATTCACCAAATCCAAATCTTCTTCGGAGCGCTCGAGGCGAGTTCGCAACCCCGCAATTTCATCTTCTAAATCTTCAACCTCCAATGGCAACTCCCCACGCACCACGCGGATGCGGTCGATGCGGGAATCAATCAATTGCAGGTCGTACAACGCGCGCAGTTTATCTTCTGCGGTAGAGGCGGTGGTTTTTTTAGCCATATTGAGGTCAGCGATAGTGAATAGGATTCGGATTGGCCTTTGCCAAATGGACGGCAAAATTAGGGAATTTTTCGTTTAGGCGGTTGACAATCAAGTCCGTTGTTTGCCATTCACTTTCATAATGCCCTACATCGGCTATGACAATTCGACCGTCCGCATCGAAAAACTCATGGTATTTGAAGTCAGACGTGACGAAAACATCGGCACCGGCACGGATGGCGTCGCCCAGCAAAAAGCTTCCAGAACCGCCGCAAACAGCCACTTTCCGGACGGAACGCCCTAGCAATTGCGTGTGCTTTACGGTCCCGCATCCCAATGTTTTCCTCAGCCCATCCAAGAACGCCTCCTCACACAATTCCGTCACCAACTCCCCGAACATTCCGCTTCCAACGTCCTTGAGTGCATTTTTTA
>JBMSHA010000208.1:0-3736 GCA_049416245.1 Flavobacteriales bacterium
ATACGAATCTAGGATTGGAAAATCACATACGCCATAATATTTCCGTAATTATCCGAAGACTGTAAGCTGACGAACTGAATGGGTGCGATTGAAAATCATGGTGCTCAAATCACGACTGAGTGATAAGCCCTCTACTTGGTGGACTTTCCCGTCGTTCATTTTAACCTGAATCTGCTCGATTGCACCTTTTTTGTGCACAACAGGAACTTGGCACACGGTATAAGCCAAACTGTCCGGTTCTAACTCAATGGTTTGCCATTGCTGTGCAACGTCGAAGTATTCGAACGTAGAAGCATCCTTTAAAAATTCCTCTCTATGCATCAATGCGCGATCAAAATGAAGCTTTCCGGCCGACACGCGTATCCCCAATTCGCCGAATCGGCACAACAAATCTTCTTTTACTTGACCGGTCATTCCCGGCTGTTGAGCTCCCTTCCCTCCCGGAGTATGCGAATACGGATCGGTTGGGAATGCCCCGTAAAGTTCAGGCGATTTGTGAGCACCAATTCCCGCGTTGATTTCGAAATAATGATCGAAAAGCCTTCCCACCACCTCCGAGTTTGCGCGCTGTTCCAAAGCTTTTTTGGTCACTTCAAATGCAGCCAACCGGAGCTTAGACACCATATGCCAATAAATTGACCCCAACCCCTCATATCCAAAGAACGTACCCGAACGTCCTGTAAAGGATTTATGATTAAAAATCCCTTCATAGATGGCCTCGATTTCGCGTTGCTCCCCTTCAACAAGTGTCTGGAATTCTTGGGGTAATGATTCCAGTGCAGTGCGCAAAGCATTCACATTGTTGAAATTCCCGTTGAAGTGATAACCCCCCAAACAATCTCGCGTGATGATGTCGAAATTGTTCGCCTCTACCAAACGAGAAAGCAACGGAGAATTCTCGACCTGATGATTGGCGATGTTATTCTTCGCTAGAAAACGAGGTAATTCTTTATTCGGATAAAGCACATAGCTGTACTGGTCTTCACGGAATAATGCGCTGGCCTTTAGTGCATCCAACACTTCTAACCCCTGGTTTTCATCCAAATATCCTGAGCTCAATACAGCCACCTGTCCTTCCAACATTTCCGGTAAATACGAGATGGCTATGCCGCCATTTGGTTCGACCGTCATCAAATTGTACGCATGGTAAAGATTGTCCTCGCGCTTATTGGCCTTAATGGAATGTTCTAATTGACTCGTGACCAGCCGGATGAACTCTCGAAGCTCTTGCAGGCGTAAAGTAGATTTTTGGCCAGAGAAGTCTTCATTGTACACCTTCGAACGGTAAGCACTGGCTGCTTCACCCAGTCCATCCAAAACCGTCCGGCGCTGCTCGTTCGAGATTTTACCGGAGGTCATGAACTGATTTTTTTCGAAAGTTCCATGCATTTTCTTGAAACACGCGAGCAGTTCATCAGAAATAAGCACTTCTTCATGGGCAGACCCTGCTAGAACATCTTCAAAAAATACCAGGAATCGACGCAAATAGTACAAGGTCACCATCGACACACCATTGCCCACAAGGGCATTGTTTGCATCGTTCCATTCAGGTCGCTGTGTATTCATCCAAATCCCCCCTTCTGGGATGAAATTGGCCACCTTGGCAAGCATTGTTGCCATGATTTTCTCTACGAAATTAACCTTATAAATGAAGACATGCGCCTCCCTCAACAGCGCACCGTCTCCGCCAATCTCCTCTTTCTTGAACCCGATTTTCCCCTCGCGTTCATGATCGAAGTCAATGGTGTTCTTCGGATCTTGGAGCAACGCATCGTATGGCTTAATTCGGTAAGGAACATTGGCATAAACAAAGGTGTCATTTTGGAAGTATTCATCGAGCTTCTCTGGGTAATAAGCCCTAAGAAATTCGAGGAATTTTTGGAGGTAAATGATTTGATGGTCTCCCCAATAACCGATGTATGACCAAGGATTATCCGGTTCGATCGTCTCCCACTCAAATCCATCCTTGAATACACGGTAAGGGTTATACCCATCAAACGTTGTTGCGTTCAAGAACTTGAATATCATGCCTTCAATGAACGCCGGATAGGCGTGTACGAGTGCTTCCCAATTCTGGAATATATCCCGCCAATTGCCTTGGTAATCTAATATCTTGGATCCATCATCCTCGTTTCGCAAATTGATTGAAAACCGGTTCCATGGCCGACTCGGATCCCCGTGGCGCCTGCTGAACTTTAGCGGCAAATACTCTGCGCACAAACGCTTGAAATTCAGGTCATCGTCCTGACGAGCTTGGTCTTGAAGGAAGAACAAGTCAAACTTCTCAGGCCAATTGGCCATGCGTTCAGATTTCTTGAAGTACACCTTGTGATTCGCTCGATCGATGTACGCCATGAAATCCGCCCGATCAATCGTGTAATTCTCATCGAATATCCCGCCTCGCATGATATTGAACATGGTGTTCGCGAAGTGCCGGATGTTTCGGCGACGGTCGGCGGTCATTTGAAGACCATCGCTAGCAGCTACCAAGGACACGAGTTGCTTTGAGCCGTTCTCAATATCTTCAAAAACTTCGCCTTGCAAGGCTTCCGGCGACTGCAAATCACGACGCATTCGAATCACATCGCGGATGGATTGGCCCAAATTTGCTACCAAAGTCCAGGATTTGCTCTGGTTAGCGGCCAGCGCGAATTCATCTTGAACGAAGTACGCTCCCCGTTCAGCTTTCACATCGGTTTCAGTATCCACCTTGCCTTCTAGACGGAAAGCATCCAACTGCTTTGAGCATAACAAGACGTTGGGGTTTTCAAAGCCCAATGACCAAACAATATTCGCTTTCAGCGCTTCACTCGGTTCTGCTTTATCCGAGATGATGGCACTCAAGGCGTAAATGCCCAAATTTCCGCCTTCGAGCTCACATTTCTTGTAAGCATCAACCAAATTGCTGCTACTTCTTTGCAGCCCTTCAGGCACACCGTACGGAAGGACGTTTTGAACCCCGTCCAGCACATTGACTTTTCGAGTGGACGCACCGTTGGATGACAATTCGCTATACCGGATGAAACCAAATCGTTCGCTCATCGCCCATTGATAGCTAAACGTCAAGGCGAGGTCGTGATTGATCTCTTCGAAAATGATTTTATTTCCAAACGCGTTTTTGTACAGGTTGCGTTCAAGACGGTAAACTCCCTTATGGTTTGCCGAAAAAGGTTCCCAGAGCAGTATCCGATCATTTTCCTCAACCCGCACTATGGTTTTGCTGCCGGTAGTCCCGACTGACTCGGTGATTTTGTCATCCGTGTAATAGGGAAACAGCGCGTTATCGCTGTTAATCCTGCCTGCCGTCAATCCGCCATTGCTGGAGATGAACATCCAGTGATCAGAGTGACTCACGATGCTCATAAAGAAGGGACGCATCCCATCTACTGCCTTTATTTTGTAATAGGTTTCACCACCAATGATGGTTTCCTTTCCTTCTATATCCTCAATTTTATGTTGGATTGGTTGGCTTCCAATATATAGTGGCTTACGGTTTTCCGTTTCATTCATATCAACGAGGTACTCAATTCTTTACTCACCGATTACCCTTCTGTGTATAACATACAAGTGGATGCGGTTTTCATGCCGTGCATTAACAGCGCAGCGAAAATAACCCTCCTTGTTCGAATTTTCCTATTGAATAAACCTCTGATTGGCCATTTGGGCCTCTCAATGTGTTAGTTGTACCCCCCTTTTCTTGAGAATAAAATTATACATTGGGCGCTGAGTCAAAAAA
>JBMSHA010000209.1:0-3724 GCA_049416245.1 Flavobacteriales bacterium
ATCAAGCGTAACATGGACATTCCTGTTGTGTTCTTGACGGCCTACGCTGACGAAAGCACGCTCAACGAAGCCAAAATGGCCGAACCCCACGGCTACATCCTGAAGCCATTCAAGGACGTTGACATTCAAACTGCCATTGAAATGGCGCTGCACAAGCACGGCAAGGAGCAAGAGGTTCGGCAAGAGACCGAGTTCCTGCGCAGCCTTGCTGAACACAAGGAAGATTCGGACATCATCTTTGTGAAGAACCGGAGCCGGCTCATCCGCGTGAAGAACGAAGACCTGTTGTTCGTCGAGGCACTCAAGGACTACGTGGTCGTTCACACAACGACAGAGAGCTACACCATTCACTCCACCATGAAGGACGTTGAAACCAAGCTGAGCGGTTCGGATTTCATGCGCGTGCACCGCAGCTACATCGTGAACATTGAGGCGATTGAGAGCATCAAGTATTCGATGATCACCATCCGAGGCATTGAGAAGGAAATTCCAGTAGGAGGAAGCTACAAGGATGCGTTGGCACAGCGCATCAATTTGCTCTAAACAAACGAAGACATCATAAACGGAACAGCGCCTCGCAGTGGGCGCTGTTTTTGTTTTTGGCGAGCTGTATTTCAAGCGCACTGAGTGGTCGAAGCAGCTTTATTTTGTGCTTGAATTGAGCCTGAGTTTGCGGAGAATCAGTTTACTTTTGATGGTTCAGAACAGAAACCAAAGTCACGGGAAAATGAGCGACGATCAATCAAGAAACACATACAACGTAAACAGCGAGTCCAAGTGTCCTTTTCTGGGAGGCTCCCTGAAAAAAAGTGCCGGTGGTGGAACACGAAACACAGACTGGTGGCCAAATCAATTGAACCTTAGTATTCTTCGCCAACATTCAGCGCTTTCGAACCCCATGGGAACGGACTTCGACTACAAGAAAGCGTTTGAATCATTGGATTATGCAGCGTTGAAGGAAGACATCAATAAGTTGATGACGGACTCTCAAGATTGGTGGCCAGCGGATTATGGACACTACGGACCATTTTTTATTCGCATGGCTTGGCATAGCGCAGGTACGTACCGAATTCAAGACGGACGTGGTGGAGCCGGCGCAGGGACGCAACGATTTGCGCCACTTAATAGCTGGCCGGACAATGCCAATTTGGACAAAGCGCGCCTGTTGTTGTGGCCGGTGAAACAGAAGTACGGCAACAAAATTTCATGGGCAGACTTGATGATCCTCGCAGGCAACTGTGCATTGGAGACCATGGGTTTCAAAACGTTTGGTTTTGGCGGTGGTCGAGCGGACGTTTGGGAACCAGAGGAAGACATTTACTGGGGCTCAGAAGGGGAGTGGCTGGCGGACCAGCGTTATTCAGGCGACCGCGATTTGGAAAATCCGCTGGCCGCGGTTCAAATGGGTTTGATTTATGTGAATCCAGAGGGTCCTAACGGAAACCCGGACCCACTTGCAGCGGCGCGGGACATTCGGGAGACATTCGGACGGATGGCAATGAACGATGAAGAGACAGTGGCGTTGATTGCCGGGGGACACACCTTTGGTAAAACCCACGGTGCGGCTGACCCCGAAAAGTACGTGGGCGCGGAGCCTGCCGGGGCGAGCATCGAAGAGCAAAGCATGGGGTGGAAAAACACCTTCGGAACAGGCGCTGGCGGAGACACCATCACCAGTGGCCTGGAAGGAGCCTGGACCACAACCCCCATCCAATGGAGCAATAACTACTTTGAAAACCTCTTTGGCTTTGAGTGGGAGTTGACCAAAAGCCCAGCAGGAGCCCAACAGTGGAAGCCAAAAAATGGAGGGGGAGAAGGCGCTGTTCCAGACGCGCATGACCCTTCAAAAAGCCACACGCCGATTATGTTGACAACGGACTTGGCGTTGCGAATGGACCCTAAGTATGCGGTTATTTCAAAGCGATTCCACGAAAACCCCGAAGAGTTTGCTGACGCGTTTGCTCGAGCGTGGTTCAAGTTGACGCACCGGGACATGGGCCCCATTCATCGGTACTTGGGCCCAGAAGTCCCATCGGAAGAGTTGATTTGGCAAGACCCAACTGCTGCAGGTGACACCATTAGTGCCAGCGATGTAGGGGTGTTGAAAAGCAAAATCATGACGTCTGGCCTGACGGTTTCGGAACTGGTTTCAACCGCCTGGGCTTCCGCATCTACGTTCCGCGGCAGCGACAAGCGCGGAGGCGCGAATGGTGGTCGGATTCGATTGGCCCCCCAACGTTATTGGGAAGTCAATAACCCGACCCAATTAAACCGGGTATTGGACACCCTTGAGGGCATTCAAAAGGAATTCAATGGTGCCGGAGGCACTCAAGTGTCAATGGCTGATCTAATTGTTCTGGGGGGTGCTGCTGGCATCGAACAGGCCGCGGCAAATGCAGGTCACTCCGTTGAGGTGCCATTCACCTCAGGAAGGGGTGACGCTACAGACGCACAAACCGATGTAGAGTCCTTCTCTGTCTTGGAGCCTCGCGCAGACGGTTTCCGAAACTACCGAAAGTCAGGAGTTGGCGGAACGACGGAAGAAATGCTGATCGACAAAGCCCAATTGTTGACGTTAACCGCACCCGAAATGACCGCTTTGGTCGGCGGACTGCGCGTGCTCGGCACCAACTACGACGGTTCAATGCACGGGGTGTTTACAGACCGCCCAGGCGAATTGACGAACGACTTCTTCGTCAACCTGCTGGATCTGAATACGACGTGGAAGGCTGTGGACCCTGTTTCTGAAGGATTTGTGGGAAGCGACCGTGTCTCGGGTGCGAACAAATGGACAGCGTCGCGAACAGACTTGATTTTTGGTTCCAACTCGGAGCTTCGCGCCATTGCAGAGGTTTACGGTTGTGCAGACGGAGAAAAGCAGTTCGTTCAAGACTTTGTAAAAGCGTGGGCGAAGGTCATGGACTTGGACCGTGCTTGATTCGGTATACCGATTCGAAAAAGGGGCTGTGAAGCCCCTTTTTTGTTGGTGGAATTTGCGATTGAACCAAAGCGGTGCATTTTTGACGGTGCATGCGAATATTGTTCATGTCCATAGGGAGCCGGGGTGATATGGAGCCGTTCCTTGCGTTGGGGCAAGAGATGAAATCAAGAGGGCACGACATTGCATTTTGCCTTCCCACGCAATTTGAAACCTTAGCGAAGGAGGTGTCTCCACTCTTTTATCCCCAAGACCGCTCGTTCTTGGAGTTGATTGAAAGCCCAGAAATTCGAAACATCATGGGCCAGGTGGGTAGTGGTTTTTCGCGAATTCGAACGGTAGTAGGCTTGATTTCCAAAACCAAAGCAATACAGGAAAAGCTGATCGTTGATCAAGAAAAAGCGGTGCAACACTTCGAGCCTGATGAGGTGGTGTTTCACATCAAATGCATCTACCCGGTTTTTTGGGCGCTGAAACACCGAGGAAACGTGCGCTTGTTGAGCCCAATGCCGTGCCTTGTGCACCCGACGAGCCGACATCCGCACGTAGCATTTGGAAAACCCCGGGGTGCGGCATGGAATCGAACAACCTACCGTATGGCCGAGTACGCGTTGGTGCGCCAAAGCATTTTAGGCTATGGAAAACGCTTCATGCGGGAACGCGGCATCAAAATGACCCAGAAAGACCTCACCCGGTTCTATCGACATGAACTAGCGGTTGAGTACGCGTACAATGAAGCATTGTTTCCGCGCCCAACGGACTGGCCGAATCAAGCGGTCGTATCAC
>JBMSHA010000210.1:0-3719 GCA_049416245.1 Flavobacteriales bacterium
GCACCAAATGGAATCCCCTGCAGAAGATGAGCCCGACACATCAGAGGATGATGATTTGATGGACTTCTCCATGTTTTAATTCAGATCCATGTCACGTTTTATTCATTTTGTAGACGACCAACAGCGAGATGCTGAAGTCACCTTTTCGTCACTGAACCCGAAACCCAAGGTACGATTGGTGTTGCCCAACGGTTCGGACCCCATCAATTTGAGGGTGATAAAAGGAACCGCTGACACGGGCGTAGATGCCCTTTGCGATCGGCTGGTGGGGCCGGCCAAATCGAAAAAGGATGCCGCGGAACTGATGCGGGAGATTGAACTTGCCGATCATTTGATCAAAGGGGACCCGGAGGTGGACATGGAATTGCACGGAAAGTTCATCACCGACTCTGCTCGGGTTTTTGTGAATCAAGAATTAAAACCCGTCTTTCATTTGAAGCAGCGCGAGCAAATTTTTGATGCGAAAGGCGAGTTGATCGAAGAACGCACACCCAAGGTCTTTTTGGCGAACATTTCGGAGACCGACATGGTCCGATGGAGTGGTAAAATGATTCCCAAGAAGGAGTTGGCCCAAAAGGTACTTTTCACGAAAAAATACCAAGTCAAACACATCAACGGTTTGACCTTCAGTTTTTTGTATGATTTGGCCAAAACGTTGGATGGAAAGCAAGCTCTCATGCCCGTCGGCACGGGATCTAAAGGAAATCAACCCTTGGTCATGAGTGATGGCGGTAAGCCCTACCGCGCTTTTCTCGAAGGGCGAGTCCGAGGGGAAGCGTATTGTTTGCTGATGCACCTGACTGACCAAGAATTAAAGGCACCTGAAGAATCGAAGGCGTGATGGATAGATTGAACTACAAAAACAAGGTGGCCTCGCGGTACATTCCATTGGAGGTTGGCACCGTGGGATTGCGAATGCTCCAAAGTGATGCCATGTACCTATCGGTCAAGATGGACGGTCACTTGGCATTTCTGGTTTCCAATGGCAAGTCTTGCTACCTCGAGAATGCTGGAGGTAAACGATGGGACGATTTACCGTTGCTGGATGAAGCGGCCAAGAAATTGAAAGGGGTTAGTTGCACCATTGCGGGGGAGATGTATGTCCAATCTGCGGGGCGATCGTACGGATTTGAAGTGCCGTCTGCACTATCGAAGTCGCCCAAATCATTGAACTTCGGTGCCTTTGACATCATCGAATGCAAGGGGTTACCGGACGTGCCTACATGGGAATGGAAATTCAACACCTTGGAAGGCTGGCTCGGGACAGAAGGAGCTGTTCACTTGATACCACAGCAAAAGAGCTCTACGCGATCGGATATTGGGCCGTTTTTTAACAGCTCCGTCATGGAGGGTGAAGCGGAAGGGGTGGTGGTTCGGCACGAACTGGGACCGACGTATAAAATCAAACCCGTCATGGACGTGGATTTGGTCATCTTAGGTTATTGTGAAGGGTTCGGTGATGAACAAGGATTGTTGCGTGAATTGCTTGTTGGATTGGCGTTGGAAAATGATGCTTTCCAAATCGTTGGGCAGGTAGGAAACGGCCTTACGCACAAGGAACGCAAAGCCATGCTGAAAACACTCGAACAAGCGCCTGTTGATTCGGAATACATGGAGGTGTCTGGCAACAATGTGGTCTTCACCATGATCCCGCCAAAGCACGTGGTGCAAGTCAAGTGCTTGGACATCTTAGCGGAAACGTCAAAAGGGGTTATTCGCAAAGCGAGATTGGAATGGAATGGTAAGGGTTTTACCCACTTAGGCAAGGCCCTCTCCGTCAGTTTGGTAGCTCCGGTGATCGAAGGATTGCGCACGGATAAGAAGGCCAATCCTGCGGATGTGGGGTTGGAGCAGGTGAACCGCTGGTTGGACGATAAATCGAAAAATGTCATCACCCAGAAAACCCAAGCGAGCAAATTGTTGCGTCGTGAGGTGTATGTGAAGGAGTCCAAAGGAGTGAAAGCCGTGAGGAAATTCTTGGCTTGGAAGACAAACAAAGAGGATTCCGGTGAATGGCCTGCCTATGTTTTTTCGTTGACAGATTTTAGTCCGACTCGCAAGGAATCGCTCCAAAAATCGTTGTCCATCGCTGCCACGGAAAAGGAGATCATGGCCATCTTTGAGGAGGAATTGAAGGAGAACGTGAAAAGAGGCTGGAAACCGGCATGAGTAGCCAATTCGCCATCGACGAGCAAGTCAAAATCATCCGAACTTATGTGAGCCACAACGCGAATGCGCCGGAAGCATTATTAGATGAGCTATGCGATCGTTGGATGGCGTGCGGCGGTGATGTTGAATACATCGAATTCTTCGAGGTGGATTGGTCAGGTTTGGCTCCAAAGCGGAGGCCTTGGCTTGTATTCACCTGTGATTGGAAAAACGCAAGGTTGACATACCACGGCACAGAAATCCCCGAAATAAAAAGCCAAAAGCGGCTCGCTTTTGAATGGAAACGAGAACTTCACGTTCTCGAAGGTGAAACCTATGAAGAATAGTAAGGGAAAAGTCGGTTTACATCTCTGAAGCGACATACGCCAGAAACCAAAGCACGACAAGTGCCAACAGGGCGAAAAAGAGCCGTCGCCTTTTCCCGCGCTTTATGGATTTGAATTCTCGATTAAAGTAATCGAATGATTCCGGGTCTTGACCTTCTAATCGATGCAAGCCAATCCGGTATTTTGATGTCGCCACCGAACGGATTTTCTCGTTTTCGGATGCTCCCCCTTGGTGCTCAATCAACACCCCCAGCAGGTACTCGAGTTGGTTGACGATTTGTGCTGCATCATCTGCCACATCCATTGCGCGCAATTCAGGCAACAGGGCATTTGTTGGACTCGCTGCTGATTGTGCAGTGTAAGCCTGTTCTTGAGCCTTTTCGGATCGTCTAGATTTCTTGGAACGTACTCCTGAATCCGCCGATTTTTGACCGGTGCGCGAAAATCGATAAGGAGTGGACCAGCCGTCTTTGAAGACCTTGTTGCTAACCCATTTTCCGGTATTTCGGCCCAGTTCTCTTTTGAACGATTTGAAAAAACTCATGGTCGGAAATTAGGCAATCCTCGAGAGATGTGAAACAAAGCGTTCAACTTAAAGCAGCCCATATCTTGCCAAGCTGTCTTCCCCGCTCAATCCGTTCCATCCATCGTTGTCGGCAATATCAAGCCACTTTTTTCTGATGCACTGCTTTTCCAATTACTAGACTTTTAGATTAAAGGTTAGAAAAGAGTCTAGAAACTCTACTGGATGCTGATTGTCAATGTTATGAAGAAGTTAAGAAGCGGGTAATCCGAATAACTTTTTTTTGTGATCTTTATTACATATGTGCATTTTTACACAAAATTTTACTCCATGCGATTAGTTACCTCCCTCATTTGTTTGGTGTTATTCGCTTCGAATGCATCATCCCAATTCACGGTGCTTGAACTTTTGTCAGCTGCACCCAGCAATAGCCACTTCAACCAAATCGTTTCCAGCGATGAGCTGAATGCGCTCCTTGCTTCCGATACCGGTGTAACGCTTTTGGTCCCTGATAACGACGCTGTCGAAGCCTATGCCGCGGCGATGGGCATGACCACGGAGGCGTTTATAGCATCCGAAAACGCGGTGGATATGGCGATGTATCATATTGTCCCAAATGCTGAAATTATGTTCAGTGTACTGGACGCAGACAGTGTGGTGACGACGGCATCGGGCATGCCCATGACTTTCCATGTCAACGA
>JBMSHA010000211.1:0-3715 GCA_049416245.1 Flavobacteriales bacterium
AGGCGCGGACATCAATCAAGCCGAAGGTGAAAAGCAGGCAAAAATCCTGAAAGCCGAGGGGGAAGCGACCGCTCGGCTTGTTGTTGCTCAAGCAGAAGCGGAGGCCATTCAGAAAATTGCCGAGGCCGTAGTCGATACAAAAGCCGATCCCACGCAATATTTGATTGCTGTGAAGTACATTGAAACCATCGAGGAAGTGCTGAAACAAGGCGGAGCCGGAAGTAAAACCGTCTTCATGCCTTACGAAGCCAGCGGCCTGATGAGCAGTGTAGGCGGACTCAAGGAATTGATGACAGCCGTTAAAGACTGATCTCAAGACGCTAATTCATCAGAAGCATTGTTAGTCCAAACACATTTCCCGAGGAAACTTACCCGAACCCGGTATGACCAATACCTTGCGTCAGGTTGGTTCAGGGGATCTGTGATGCTTTATAAAATGGACCTACTGTGCATCGATGCTGATGTGTTTTCTGTCGTAAACATCCGGCTCGATCTGAGGAATCATGCTTACACCAAGTCACAAAGAAAAATCAAACGCCAAGTTGAACAGCGCTTTACCATTGCCATTGGCCCTGCGAAAGTGAGTCAAAGCCGGCAGCGTTTGTATGACGGGCAAAAGAGTAGGTTTAAAGGATTTATCCACGAATCGCTGGATGAATACCTCCATGCTGGATTTCACAACACCGTCTTCGACACCCAAGAGATCTGTGTGTACGATGGAGATCGACTCATCGCCGTGTCCTTTTTTGACCTCGGCGAACGCTCCATGGCTTCCCTCCTCGCACTTTACGATCCCGAATATGAAAGCTACAGTTTGGGAACCTATACGATGCTCAAGGAGATTGAATTCGGCAAGCATACAGGACGAACATGGTACTACCCTGGATACGTATTGGATCAACCATCTGCCTTTGATTACAAACTGAGGCTTGGACCGATGGAATACTACACACCCAGTAAACGCTGGGGTAAATTTGAAAACTTCGATCGTTCCGAGACCGTTGCATTTACTTTGCGTTACTCGATGAATCAATTGATTCAGCGATTGAAAGATGATGGCATCGAAATGAAAGAGTGGTTTTATCCGTACTTCAGTATGGGGTACATGCCACTTTGGAAAGATCGTTTTTTACATCTTCCATGGATTGTGGAGTTGGGACATGACCTTGACGGGATGTGTGCAGTCGGATTTTGCTCAGAACGTAAACGTTTTTTGTTTGTCCACATTCACCCCTGCCCCGATGAGCAACATTTCATCAACATGGAGCAAGCCAGGGAGTTTGGAGATCATACGACCTATTTGTCGCATCTAATGGAGTTCGGACTTCCCGTTGCCGAAGGCGATTTAGCGACCATTTTACCTTTCATTGAAAATTGGCAACTTCGGCCTGATAAAATCCCACCTGCATGAAGCTTGTAACTTGGAATGTAAACGGCATTCGCGCTGTGGTGAACAAAGATTTTGGTCAAATCATGAGTCAATTGCAGGCCGATGTGATGGGGCTGCAAGAGACCAAGGCGCAAGATGAGCAAGTGCGGGAAGCACTTTTTGGACTACAGGGGCTTGAAGGTTATGAAATCTTCACCAGTTCTGCAGTAAAGAAAGGTTACTCTGGCACAGCTATTCTCAGTCGGATTGAGCCGTTATCTGTCAAGGCTGGAATCGGCGTCTCAGAATTGGACCAAGAAGGAAGAGTGTTGACAGCCGAATTTGACAACTTTTACTTCGTGACGGTCTATACACCCAACTCTTCTTCAGGCTTGAAACGGCTTCCATTTCGAATGGAATGGGACGTTGCATTTTGTGCTTACATGAAAGAACTGGACGCTCAAAAACCGGTCGTGGTCTGTGGGGATTTGAATGTTGCTCACCGACCAATCGATTTGGCCCGCCCCAGTGCCAACTACAACAAGACTCCTGGTTATACGCAAGATGAAATTGACGGAATGACTCACCTGCTCAGTACGGCTTCGCTTGCCGATGCATGGCGTGAATCTCATCCTGAAGAAGTAGGCTATTCGTGGTGGAGTTACCGGGGCGGTGCGCGAGAGAAAAATGTGGGTTGGCGTTTGGACTACATGCTTGTAAGTCAACGCATCATGACAAAAACACAGCATGTTGAAATCCGCTCGGATATCTTTGGGTCTGATCACTGCCCTGTCTCCTTGGAACTGCAATTGTAAGGCATTGGAGCGCACAGATAAACTCCTGTAATTCCCCATCCCTTTCTCCGCTTGCTTTGTTGACAATAAACAACAGAACGCATGAGGAGATTCATTTTAGGGTTAGCCACCCTGTATTTTTCGGCTAACATGGCTTGGAGCCAATCCGACGCCTGCGAAGGGGATGTCAACGGGGATATGATCGTCGATTTGGACGATTTGTTGATGCTACTCATTCACTACGGGCAGACTTGTGATTCACAGGTCGACAGTGCAACCATCTTATACATTTCAGAAATCCATTACAATCCCAATTCAGCACAGGGAAACGATAGTGACTGGGAATTTCTGGAACTGTACAATCCGAATCCGACTGCCATTCAATTAGGAGGTTGGAGCATCGGCAATGCTGTTCAGTGTTCGTTTCAGTCAACGGACACCATTCCACCCTTTGGATTCTTTGTGGCTGCCAGGAATCTGGACTCATTGAGTACCGTCTTGCCCGAAGTAAATTATGCGAGGCAATGGAATAGCGGTGAAAGTTTGAATAACACAGGTGAAACCGTTGAAGTCATTGCGCCAGACGGAACGGTGGTTTCAGCAGTGGCATATGAGGATAATGATGGATGGGTTCCTGAACCGGACGGAACAGGCCCCAGTTTGGAATGGATGGACCCGAATCTCAACAACGCTGCAGCGGACTCCTGGACCTTCTCACTCGTGTTTGGAGGTACCCCGGGTTGGGCAAATAGCATGTGGGGTTTGAGCGATCTCGAATAAATGATACAGCGAAAAGCGGCTAGGTCACAATGCAGTGACCTGGCCGTTGACGTTGATTTCAAGGGGGGCACCTTCCAGTCGACGCACAGCTGTGTTTCCTTGATTCACGAAGACTTCGATTAATCGACCTCGGAAATGCAATTTGAACCGCAATGAAGACCATCGCTCAGGCAATTTAGCGTTGAAGCATGGCATTCCATCTTCCACACTAAAGCCGCCAAATCCTTCCACAACAGAGAGCCACGTTCCTGCCATCGAAGTGATGTGCAAGCCCTCATGAACTTCCTTGTTGTAGTCATCTAAATCCAACCGCGAGGTCCTTAAGTAATGCGAATACGCATCTTCCATTTTCCCGAGTCGGACAGCCAAAATAGCATGTACACAAGGAGATAAGCTCGATTCGTGAACTGTTTTTGGTTCGTAAAAATCATAGTTATCTCGATGGGTTTCGATGTCGAAATCATTCCAAAAGAAGTACATCCCCTGCAATACATCCGCCTGCTTTATGAAAACCGAACGCAGGATTCGATCCCAACTCCAATGCTGATTGATGGGACGCTGTGAAGACGGCAAGTCTCGCGCGTTGAGCTGCTCTTTATCCATGAAGCCGTCCTGTTGCAGCCAGATTCGGGTCTCTTCAAGGCGAGGGAATACGATTTGATCGGGTATGGATGACCAACGATTAAAGACTTGGTCATCCTCCAAACTCAGCCGGCTAACCCAATGACTCCAATCGTCCGGATGGTCATTTCTCAACTGAATCGCTACTTCT
>JBMSHA010000212.1:0-3710 GCA_049416245.1 Flavobacteriales bacterium
GATGGGTTTGAATCCCCATTTTTTTTGCATGTTTTGCCATGCGCAGATTGAACCCGTGGTAGTCGATTCCGACGAAAACATCTGGCTGAAATGCCTCCAAAGCATCCTGACATTCTTTCCAGAGCTTGGAGATGGAGTAGATGTTTTTCACAACTTCCCAGATCCCCATGAAAGCCAAGCTTCGGTAATGCCTCAGGACTTGTGCTCCAGCTTTTTCCATGGCCTCACCGCCCCATGCGCGAATTTCCACATCCGGCGATGCCTGCTTCAGCGCTTCCACGAGCTTTCCACCGTATGCATCTCCTGAAGCCTCACCAGCCAAGATGAAGATGCGTTGCACGGTTCCCTTGTTTGCGCTTTCGGCCATGAAAAATTAGAAGGCTTTCGATTGGAACCAAATGATCATGGGCACCGTGATGAAGATAACCGCAAGCAATCCTTTGGCAAATTGTTCCCATTTACCCTGCAGTGCTATCCAGAACAGACCTACGTTGAACAAAACGCTGATTGTCAGTATGCTGTCCTTGTAAAGTGCACTTTCGATGAATACGTTTTGAATGAAATATTCAGCTGACGTGCCGTTTGCCCAGCTCCACCAAATCGTCATGAGCAAGAAGCCCATTCCGGTTCCTGCGACTCCGGCGATGATGCCGAATGGAAGGGTGTCGAAACGTGATTTCAGAGATTCCATTGATTGAGGGTCGAAATGGCGTGATGTGCAGTCAAATCAAATTGCGTGGGAACGACACTGACGTATCCGTTGCGCAAAGCCCATTCATCGGTGTCTTGGCCGTGATCTGGATTGGTGAATTTCCCCGTCATCCAAAAATAAGTGGATCCTCCAGGTGAAGTTCGCTTATCAAAGGCATCTTCCCAATGGCCTGCGGATTGCCGGCACACCTTCATGCCTTGAATTTCAGCCAGCGGAAGATCGGGAAAGTTGACATTCAGACAGGTTCCGCTAGGCAATGAACGTTCCAACACCTCAACTGCAAGTTTTTCCACGAATGGAACACAAGCAGAAAAATCCGCTTGGGGTGAGTGATTCAGCAAACTGAACCCGATGGAAGGGATGCCCTCGACAGCGCCTTCAACCGCTGCGGACATCGTGCCACTGTAGATGACATTAATGGATGCATTGCTACCGTGGTTGATTCCGCTCAATAAGAGGTCGGGCTTTTCGCCGAGGATTTCATAAATGGCCAACTTCACACAATCCACCGGAGTTCCCGTGGTTTGCCAAGCCGCTTCAACCCCCGAAACGCCAAACGCTGCTTCTTCCATCTTGAGGATTCCATTGATGGTCACGGCGTGGCCCATTCCGCTTTGCGCGCGATCGGGTGCAACGACCACCACACGGCCATGAGGCAGCATGGATTGGGCTAAGGCTTGAATGCCTTTGGCTTGGATTCCATCATCGTTGGTGATGAGGATGAGCGGTTTCTTTGATGGACTCATGCGGAGCGTTCAGGGATTCGGTTTAATGCCTCGAGGAAGAAACCCCAAAATTTTTGGACCGAACTGATTTGAACACACTCATCCGGGCTGTGCGCTCCCCGGATGTTGGGACCAAAACTGACCATGTCCATTTCCGGATAATGGGTTCCCAAGATTCCACATTCCAGCCCGGCATGGCATGCCAACACACGGGGAGATTCCTCAAACTTCTCTTCGTAAAGCGACTTCAAAGTCGCGACAATGGCGCTTTTGGGATTGGGCGTCCACCCGGGATAGGTTCCGCTGAATTCTGTTTGCAGACCCGCCAGTCCAAATGCACACGCGATGCTGTTGGCGTGGTCATCCTTTTCTGAATCCACGGAACTCCTGCACAAGCATTGAATGCTGATTTTGCCTTCACTCAATTGAACTCGAGCCAGGTTGTTGGAAGTCTGAACCAGATTTGGGATGTCCGGGCTCATGCGGTGAATTCCGACTGGACAGGTTTGAACTGCCATGAGCAAGCCGAGTTGGTCTTCTTCGTTCATTGCCGATGTGGCCGTGGCATTGGTGGACGAACAAGTGAAGTTCAATTCCGGATCGGTTGTTTCATATTCTAGCTTAATGGCTTGAAAACTCGACACCAAGGCAGCCTTCAAATCCGTCTCATCCTCAGGAGCCAAGACCAACTGTGCCGAAGATTCGCGTGGAATGGCATTTCTCAGACCGCCTCCTTCGATGGATACCAATCGGAAGTCAACCTCCCCCAAGGCCTCGATGAGCAATCGGTTCATGAGTTTGTTCGCGTTGGCAATGCCTTTGTGAATGTCCATTCCCGAATGCCCCCCGGAACCGCCCTTGAGTTGCACGTTCATTTGAATGACTCCCGCTTGAATGGTTTCCATTTCATACGTACCGGTAGAGGTAACATCCACACCACCTGCGCATCCGATGGACAGTTCATCGTCGTCCTCCGTATCCAGGTTTAATAAAATCTCCCCGGATAAGAAGCCTCCTTTCAGCCCCAGTGCTCCGGTCATTCCAGTTTCTTCATCAATCGTAAACAATGCATCGATTGCTGGATGGGGGATGTCCGTGGAATCAAGAATGGCCAAAATGGCCGCGACGCCAATTCCATTGTCGGCACCGAGCGTAGTTCCATCGGCGCGCACCCAGTCTCCGTCTACGATCATCTTGATTCCTTCCTGATCGAAATCAAAATTTGTGTCATTGTTTTTTTGGCAAACCATATCGAGATGGCTCTGAAGAACAATCGCTTTTCGGCCTTCCATGCCGGCGGTTGCAGGCTTTTTGATGAGCACATTTCCAACCTCATCAGTCAACGTTTCAAGGCCCCATTGTTCTCCCAAACCGATGACCCAATTTCGCACGCGATCTTCTTTTTTCGAAGGTCTTGGGATTTGGTTAAGCGAATCAAAGAAATTCCAAAGTGCTTGAGGCTGAAGCTGTGAAACGGTCATGGTTTTTTTTCCAAAGTTAATTTGTAAAGTGGACGTCGCCGGAAATAAACTCAAAGTCGATGAGGCCCTTGTTTTTCTTATATTTGAGAGAACCAAATTGTTTCTGATGCGAAACTTACTCCACCTATACTGCGGGTTGGCAATGTTGTTTTCTGCTGCCACAGCCCAATCTCAATATACTCTGATTGTTGAAGAGCATGCCTCGGATTTAGTTCCAGGAATCACGACCTACAGATTGTTCGTGGAAATGGTCAATTCCGATGATTTTCTCAGTTCCGTTTACGGAAATAATAATTTTCCACTGGAAATAGCATCATCAACATCTTTTTATAATGACCAGTTCGGAGCATCCGTTGCATCCGGAGTCAATCCAGCATTCTTTCAGTTTTTTCCAACAGCTGAGGCCGACAGTTGGGTCACCATCGGTATCGAAGGACAGAATGTTGGTTCTGAGGTTGCAATCAGTACTGTGGAGAGCCCATTGCAGCCATGGGTGCCTGCTTTGGCCTTTGAAAGCGAAATCGATGGTGAAAACCTGGTCATGTCAGATGCAACAGGTGGAGCTTGGTTTGTTCTCAATAACACCCCCAATGGGATTCCAGATGAGAATAATCGGGTGCTTATTGCCCAGCTTTCTACGGATGGCTCCATCTCAGGGGTGGTCAACGTTCAGGTATTTGAAAATGGAATAGGTTCGAATACCATCTACCAAACCTTTGTATTTGAAGGGACCGGTTCTTTTACTGCGGGAGGTGTAATTGACGTTTTGGGCTGCATGGATGACGCGGCATG
>JBMSHA010000213.1:0-3702 GCA_049416245.1 Flavobacteriales bacterium
AACGGTTGACGGCGTTGATTTCCCATCCGGTGACCTCATTTCGCAAAAAGTGGGTCACTTGGTCATGAAAAATGGGAATCACGGGCATGGAGGAGATCACCCGCTGATGCAATTCGGCATACTTCATCAATCGATTGGGAGTTGAAGTCATGCTCACCGCTTGTTCCATGCCCGCATCGAATTCTGCATCGCTGAAATGCGTGTAATTCGGACCCCCAGGCGCGAAGTTGAGCGTTCGAAAAAGCGACAAAAAATTCTCGGCATCGGGATAATCGGCCAACCACGATTTTCGAAACAGATCGGCTTTTCCGTTCGCGACTCGCTCGCGTTGGGTTGATGCGGATACAACATCGACTTCCACATCGATGCCCAATGACTCCCACTGGTACTGAAGTGCCGCGCACAAATCCGCATAATCCGGAGTTGTCGAGATCACAAATGGCGGCCAGGGTGAGGGATGTTCATTCCGAACAGTCGCCAGCAGCGCCTGCGCTTTTGGAAGGTTTTGAATCGGAGGACTGGATTGCGATTCTGGCAAGAGTGCCGGAGGCACAAATCCCGAAGTCGGCACAGCGGTCCCTCGTCGCAGGGTACGTGCTATGCCTTCCCGATCTGTCGCCAAAGACAACGCCTGACGGACCCGATCATCGTGCCACGGTTTCCATTCACCGGCTGTCTCAACCAAATTGAACCCGATGTAATCCGTTTTCAAAAATGGCATCCGCTCCATGTGCATTACCGCTGCATGTCGCTCCTGGAGCTCCCCAGCTTCCGTGAGGATCTCTTCCATGTAGGCGGGATGAAGGCCGCTCATAAAATCGTACCGGCCTTGCAAAAGCCCTTGATATTCCGCACCGAGATCAGCTACGAAACTGATGTGCACGGCATCGAGGTACGGCAAAGGTGCACCCCGATCGTCTTTCTCCCAATACAAGGGGTTTTTGTGCAACACGCAAGCCACATCCTCCATCCACCAAGCCAATTTGAAAGGTCCCGATCCGACCGGGTGACTCCGGAAATCAGGGCCATAGTGCTCCACGGCTTCGCGGGGAACTATATTGGCATAAGCCGTGGCGAGCAATCCCAAAAACGGGGAAAAGGGCTCAGTCAATCGGAAAACAACGGTATCCGTGCCTATCGCTTCAATCCCTTCTCCCGCTTGATGCACATCCAGAGGATCAAGAATCCAACGCCCGGCAGAAGCCACTGCTGGGTCGCGCAATCGATTCAAGCTGTACACGACGTCGTCCGCCACCACCCGTCTTCCTTCTGAAAGTCCGGGGACTTCAGCACAAGCTGCAAAATGCACATCCGTTCGCAAGACAAAGGTCCACGTTCTCCCCGAATCGGACGGTGCAAACGATTCGGCCACAAGCGGTCGGACTTGTAAATTCGCATCCAACTCCACCAAACCATCGAAAATTTGATCCACCACCCACATGGGCTCCAACGTGCGTGCTGCCGCGGGATCCAGCGAATTCAAATTTGCACTTTCATTGTAACGAAACACACGTAAATCCTCATCAAAAGGAGCCCCACACCCTGCCCAAATCGACAGCGAGACCCAGGACAAACAGAGGGCTTTGAGTGTGCTCATTTTCACCGCTGCAAGGTAAGGTCCAACAAATGCTAAAACCAGTTGTTACCATCCCATGAGCCAAAACCCTCCCGCTACCTTTGCGTCCATCATGCGGCGACTGCTGACCCTCCTTCTATTTTGGTTTTGCAATACGGCAGTTGGGGTTGGCCAACAAACCTTGAGCGGAACCATCACAGACGCTCAAACGGGAGAAACCATCATTGGAGCTTCTGTCATTCCCGAGAACAGCGGCAAAGGAACGTCATCCAATGCGTACGGGTTCTACAGTTTGACTCTCGCTCATTTTCCGCAGCAGATTACCTTCAGCTTCATTGGCTATCGCCCGCAATTGCACACGGTCGATTTGAGCGAGGCCAGGGTGCTGAACATCGCATTGGAACCGGCCGTTGTTGCCTTTGAGGAGGCGACCGTCGTGGGTGAACGCAGCAACCATACCGAGAGCACCGATGTCGGAAGGGAGTCGGTCGAAGTCGAGCAAATCAAAGCACTGCCTGCGCTCTTGGGAGAGGTAGACGTTTTGAAGGTCATTCAATTTCTGCCTGGAGTTTCGAGCGCCGGCGAAGGTAATTCCGGGTTTTACGTTCGAGGTGGAGGACCGGACCAAAACCTCATCTTGCTGGATGACGCCACCGTCTATAACGCATCGCATTTGTTCGGATTTTTCAGCGTTTTCAATGCAGATGCCATCAAAAACATCGACCTCATCAAAGGTGCGATGCCTGCGGAATACGGCGGGCGCGTCTCATCGGTGCTCAACATCGCGCTCAAAGAAGGGAACTCCAAAGAATGGAAAGCCACCGGGGGATTGGGGCTCATCAGCTCGCGCTTGACATTGGAGGGGCCGATCATCAAGGATCGATGCAGCCTCATATTATCAGGCAGGCGCACCTACATCGATGTCTTGACGAAGCCTGCCTTGAAAGGCTCAGCGTTTGAGGGAACCGGGTATTATTTCTACGACCTGAATGCCAAAATCAATTACCGCCTATCCGACAAAGACCAACTGTTTCTCTCCGGGTATTTCGGTCAAGACGTCTTCAGTTTCAACAGTGCGGAAGCGGGATTCAGGACGGAAATTCCATGGGGAAATTCGATGGGTTCACTTCGGTGGAATCGCATCCTGAATGACCGCATGTTTCTCAATGTCGGAGTAACGTATTCGGAATACACGTTTTCCTTTTTGGCGGGACAAGAAGAGTTCGAATTCGGATTTGAGAGCGGCATCAAAGACTTGGCCGGCCGCACAGAATGGAGTTTCTACCCGAATCCACGCCACACCATCAAAGCTGGAGTCGATTACGTGCATCACGATTTCATCCCGACTGATTTCTCGGCGCGAAGCGGCGACACGGAATTCGACACCGGCACCTCTGAGCAAACCTTCAGTCACGAATCCGGAGCTTACCTTCAAGACGATTTTGATATTACGGAAGCCGTGCGCTTGCACGCCGGATTGCGGTGGTCGGGCTTCTGGCACGTGGGGCCTTTCACTCGCTACCCTATGAGCGGGCCCGGGGTCACCAACCAACCTGTCACGGTGTACGAATCTGGCGAGGTGGTGCAGTTTTACGGCGGCTGGGAACCCCGCATGGCCCTCCGCATCAAGAGTGGACCCCAATCGAGTGTCAAAGCTGGCTACAGCGAAAACTACCAGTACATCCATTTGACTTCACTCGGAACCAGCTCCTTACCGGGCGACATCTGGATTCCAAGTTCAGATCGGGTGAAGCCACAATGGGGTCGTCAGGTGAGCCTCGGTTACTTCAAGAACCTCGGCGAGTCGAATGATTGGGAAGCGTCGGTGGAGGGGTATTGGAAATCGTTGGAGAACCTCGTCGCCTATGCAGAAAACTCGAGCCCGGAGGACAACATCGGTAACAACGTGGACAACAACCTCGTTTTCGGAGACGGCTGGTCTTACGGCATTGAAACGTTTTTAAAGAAACGCCAAGGCAAGTTTACCGGCTGGCTGGGCTACACCTGGAGCAAAACGGAGCGACAGTTTGACGACCTGAATCAGGGCCTAATCTTCCCTTCCAAATACGACCGACGGCATGATTTGAGCTTGGTACTGGATTGGACCTTGAATGCCAAATGGCGAT
>JBMSHA010000214.1:0-3687 GCA_049416245.1 Flavobacteriales bacterium
TGTTGAATCCGGGAACAAGTGATTGCCAGCCGGCTTCCACATTCGAAAGATCGAGGTAGTCGAGGCTGTTGCCGTCCGTGCCGGTTGAGGTGTTCAGGATGAGGTATTTCCGGTCTTCGGTCGCATAAGCGAAGTGGTACCGATTTGGCGCTTCATCGTTTCGATACACCAAACGGTCGTCGGATTGGGGTGTGCCAATTTCGTGATAATATACGCTGTGAAATGTGTTTTCAGAGCTGAACTCGCTGCCATCGGGTGCCGGGTAGCGGCTGTAGTAAAAACCATTTCCGACCCAGCTCGTTCCAGAAAATTTGACCCATTCCAATACGTCGCCTTGCGGTTGTCCTGTAGCCAAGTCGTAAACGTGAATTTCTTGCCAATCCGACCCCGCCGCGTTTTGAATCACGGCGATGTAGCGGTCGTCCTCTGAAGCACTCCCGAGTGACGCTGTGACGGTGCCGTCTTCGCTGAGGGTATTCGGATCAAGGAACAGTTCATCTTCACCATTCAAGGATTCCCGCACATACCACACGCTTTGGTTTTGCAACCCGTCGTTTTTTGACAGAAAATAGCGGCTTCCAATTTTTCGCGGCATGCCAATCTTCTCATAGTTATACAGCGTTTCAAATCGATTGCGCAGCGGCTCCCGCCATGGGATGCGGTCTAGGTAAGCGCGCGTGAAATTGATTTGCGTGTCCACCCACGCCATGGTTTCCTCAGATCGGTCATCTTCCATCCAGCGGTAAGGGTCAGAAACCTCAATTCCCCACAGGGTGTCTTTTACATCCTCAGTTCGGGAGTTCGGGTAATCCAAAGTGATGGGCATGTGTTCGGGAGTCGTTTGACAACCAATTAAGAGGGCCAAGAGGATGCCGGTAGCAAAATTGAAGGTTGATCCTCGAAATTGTTGGTGAATCATCGGAGCGTCGGTTAAATTGGTCCAAAAATACCTTAACCATGGCCAATAGCAGCGACGAGCTTGATTTTCAGATTTACGGGGATGACATGCAAACCGTTGAAGTGGAATTGGATCCCGGCGAAACGGTTGTTGCCGAGGCCGGGGCGATGAATTGGATGGAATCGGATATTGTGTTTGAAGCTCGTATGGGTGATGGTTCTGAGGTGAATCCGGGTTTTTTCGGGTCTGTTTTGAGCGCGGGTAAACGCCTCCTGACAGGGGAGTCGCTTTTCATGACGCATTTCACCAACACGGGGCAGCGCAAGCGATGTGTTGCTTTTGCGTCACCGTATCCCGGAAAAATCATGCCGCTGGATTTGGCCAAGCTCGGAGGTGAGGTCATTTGTCAAAAGGATGCTTTCCTTTGCGCCGCTCGGGGAACGGAGGTGTCTGTAGCGCTGAACAAACGGTTGGGCGCTGGATTTTTTGGCGGTGAGGGGTTCATCCTCCAACGACTGAGAGGGGATGGCTTGGCATTCTTACATGCCGGTGGCACCATCGTTGAAAAGCAACTGAATGGAGAAGCCCTGCGCATTGACACAGGGTGCATTGTCGGATATGCGGGATCTATTGATTACAGCGTCGAGGCCGCGGGTGGATTGAAGAGCATGATCTTTGGCGGAGAGGGATTGTTTTTGGCAACGCTTCAAGGCACAGGGACAGTTTGGCTGCAGTCCTTGCCTTTCAGTCGCCTGGCCAACCGCGTGCTGGCTAGTGCTCCGCAAACGGGTTCCACGAAAAAAGGGGAAAGGTCTCCATTGGGGCAGATCGGTCAAATTTTAGGGGGAGATTATTGAAACCAGCGGGTGAAGTGTGTTGGTTTCGGAAAAATTGTATTTTAGCTGCAAATTATTGCACTGCACTCATCAGGTTGGAGACAACCACACTGTTATCCTTTTAATTCTTAGATGAAATTATTCGTCGCCAAATTGAACCGGGACGTCCAAGACGAAGACCTGGTTGAATTGTTCTCCCAGTACGGAGAAGTCGCTTACGCGCGTGTCATCACGGATCGCGAAACGGGTCAATCCAAATGCTTTGGCTTTGTCCAGATGAAGGAGAATTCAGATGGAAAAGCTGCTCTTGAGGAGTTGAACGGTCATGAGCTCATGGGCTTTCGCATGGTGGTGAAAGAAGCCGAAGAGCGTCCGCGTGAAGGCGGAGATCGTCCTCGCCGTGATGCAGGTGGAGGCCGACCTTCAACTGATAGGCCGGCGCCTTCCAATCCCGGACCAACTCGAAACCAAGAGGCTGGAGAATTTAGCAGGCACGTAGGGGGTGGGGCATCTGAAGAGTCGAAACTTGCGCGCAAGAAGGCTGCTCCCAAAAAGCACAAAGGCAAGGGTGAACGGGATATTTATGCCGATGGGCCGAAGCCAGCGCGGTTGAAAAAGTCCAAATCGAAGAACTCGGATTGGATGGATGATTTGGAGGATTATTGAAAAACAAAAGCTAGTGTAAGGGGCGCAAGCCCCTTTTTTTATGCTCGAAAACGGGGATGATTGCTGCGTAGATGTGCCATTACAATTTGTTAAATGCACATGATGGTTTCGTTTTTTGGGCGTAAAAAACTTGTATTTAATCGAGATAATTTGACCCAATGTCGAGAAGTATAGAGATTTTCGCTATATTTACGATGCCATAAACCATCACGAAAATGAGCCGTATTTTACTGCTTTGCGCCGGAATTTTGTTTTCCGGACTCACTTTTAGTCAGTATTCACTGACCGTTTCGGAGCACGCAACGGATATTATCGAAGGTCAAACGACCTACCGGATTTACGTTGACATGATCAATTCTGGAGACTTTATGAGCTCCGTCTATGGAAACGCGACCGACCCGTTGAGTTTTGAGACTGAATTGGGATTTTATAACGACCCTTTAGGGTCAACCGTAGCTTCGGGAATCAATCCGGCATTCATCGGTTTCTTCCCGACCATTGGTGGAGATAGTTGGATTACGATTGGGATTGATAGCCAGAATACGGGTAGTGAAGTTGCCATCAGTACGGTGGAAGATGCTGCACAACCTTATGTAGCTGCTTTTCAGTCAGGTTCGGCAATCGATGGGGATGATATCCTAATCAATACCGTAACTGGCGGAGCGTGGTACGTGTTGAACGGAACACCCAACGGCTTGCCGGATGAGAACATGCAAGTGCTTGTGATGCAATTCACCACGGCTGGAGCTTTCTCCGGAACTTTTAATTTCCAGATTTTCGAGAACGGCGATGGAGCGACGGATATCCGTAAAACCATTTCGTTCGACGGCACGGGCACGTTCTTCCAAGAAGGCGAGGGCGGCGGAGGTCCGGATCCTGTTATGGGATGTACGGACGATGCGGCATGCAACTTCAATCCTGATGCGACCCAAGATGATGGCTCTTGCGCGGATTTGGACGAGTGCGGCGTTTGCGGCGGTGACGGTATTGCTGAAGGCGCTTGTGATTGTGACGGCAACGTATTGGATGCTTTGGGTGTTTGCGGTGGTTCGTGTCCTGCAGACGAGAACGTAAACGGAGTTTGCGATGGTGATGAGGTGGCTGGATGCACGAATGAAGCGGCGTGTAACTACAACCCTTACGCGACTGTGGAAGACGGTAGTTGTGATTTTTGCATTTGCGCCTCTTCTGAGATCCCAATCAATGACTACACGATTACAGTGGAAGTGCACGCTGAGGACTTGGTGCCGGGTCAAACAACCTACCGATTCTACCAGAACATGGCGA
>JBMSHA010000215.1:0-3659 GCA_049416245.1 Flavobacteriales bacterium
GCTGCACCAGCAGTAGCACCACCTGTATTCATTGAACCAAAGTGAATGGATCCCCCCCACTGCATATGGGTGAATCCCAAGTGAACCCGGCATCGACGTCACTGACTGCCGTAATAACCAGGTCGTCGGAAACGACTTGAATGTAATCATCCTCAGTGGGTTCGGGTCCGTCGTAATCATCGACACAGAAGGACTCCGTGCCCTCACCTCCCGTTGCCAACGTATACGTTCCAATGACATCGCCATCAGGATTGGTGATGGTCAACTCCGCGGTGTTCCATCCGTTGTTCGCCGAATCGTACATTTCCAAGGTGTAGCAACCGTTCGGCAAGCACACCTCTCCTGAAAAAGGGGCATCATCCGCCAAAAGAATGGCTCCATTTTCCGATACGATGGCCCAATCGATTTGGTTGTTTGCGGTGATGGAACCGGCCGAACTGACATTGATATCGTAGGGCGTGCAGAACTCGTCTGGGGGTAATTGGGCGAACCAACCCGTTAGCGTGGTGGTCTGTGTGGTGCAGTAATCCAATGTATCGCCAATTCCAAGATACGTATCTCCCTCATACCACATCGTTGTGCCCTCCACGACTTCGCTGGAAGCAAATCGCCAAGCTTTGTTATTGGCGCTCCAATTCCCCGTATTAAAACCTGTGGGAGAAAGGCCTACGGTCGCATTAGCATTCATGATACCGACCACCGCATTCCCCCAAGTGCATGTCGGACGGTTGCCGAGATAAATTTCAATCACATTGGTTCCTTCATAGAGAATCGCCTCTGACGAAACCTGATTGCTGGTGCAGCTGAATTGGCAAACGGCATTCCAGGTCACCACAAATTCGCGGCAAGGCGCAACACCGTATGTCGCGTAGCGCACATTTCCGCAGGTGCTGGGATTTAAATCACTGTAAACCGCCATCACGCTGTTATTCGGCAAGTTCGCATTGGGGTTGGTTCCGTTGGGATTGTATCCCGCCGTCTCAGCTACATCGAAAGAAAACCAACCGTTACTGGAAATTCTGCACTGCGTGTAATCCTGACCGAAAAAATTGAAGCTGAAGCCCAATGGGATGATGGAACTGTACACATCATCTCCGGTGTTGATTGCAACCCCTCCTTGATTAAACGCATAAGGCAAATCATAGGTAATCTCCTCCACCTCATAATCTGAACCGCCAGCGGCGATGTTCGCAATGCTGGGAGAAATCAGCGTCAGACACGAGTCTTCGCAAGTCACCTCAACATCCTCACCGATATCGAATGCACCAAACGAAGCGCACTGTCCCCAGCTCTCCCCCAGACTCAAAACAACAGCCGTCAGTGCGAACCAGACAGCGAATGAACTACCAAAGCGAGACTTCATGCGATTTTGCCGTTTTAGGAATGAACAAAAATGGACATTGAATAGTTGCTCAGACGTTACAATGTACAAGAAAATATGCGACTCGATTTGAATTGGTTGGCTATCACGGCGCTTCTCATCCTCGTTGGATTTGGTCTAAGCGCATGGAAAATCTACAAAAGCTCAACCTCTTACCCCCCCACAGAAGCTATGGAAAACTTTCATCAATTAAGCGCAGAGACTCTCGAAGGTGCAACCTTTTCGTTTGATCAATTACGCGGAAAGCGGGTACTGATTGTGAATACCGCTTCGAAGTGTGGATTCACACCACAATATGCCGACCTTGAAAAATTGCATGAACAATACGGCGGAGACCAGTTTGTGATTCTCGGTTTCCCGTGCAATGATTTCGGAAGGCAAGAACCAGGGACGGCAGACGAAATCGCGGGCTTTTGTCAACGAAACTACGGCGTGAATTTCCAGATGATGGAGAAGGTTTCCGTCAATGGAAAGGATGCTCACCCGGTCTATCAATGGCTTTGCTCAAAGGAGAAGAATGGAGTCAATGATCACAAAGTTGCCTGGAACTTCCACAAATTTCTGGTGGACGAGGAAGGCCGACTCATCGCGTCCCTACGCAGCGGAGTGAATCCGCTCTCTGAAGAAATTATCGCCTTTGCACAAGGGAAATAATTCAAATCGAAGGCAATGCGCTAATTTGGCGCATGCAAAATATTGAACGAATAAAGGGCACATTCGCTGCGCTTCTTGTTATTCTCCTTTCCTCGTTTTCTGCCTCGGCTCAATTGCAGCCTGACGCTCCAGGAAAATTCTTGGGATTCGAATTGGGAAAGCGGTTTTCATTGCACCATGAAGTCAGTGACTATGCCGAATACTTGGGTTCCTTCCCAGGAGTGAGCTACGTGGAATACGGTGAAACGTCAGAGGGCAGACCGCTGGAGTGTCTCACTTTTACTCACCCAGAGCTGGAGGCATCACTTGAGGAGTTTCGGTTGCAGCATTTGAACCGGATGAACGGAGGAACGGGCTTGGCAAAATATGACGATGTGGCCATCGTCTGGCTGAGTTATAATGTGCATGGAAATGAAGCTGTATGTACTGAAGCTGCTCTTGAGGTGATGCACGAATTGGCCGTGCGAAGCGGCAATGGCGATGAGGCCATGAAAAAGCTCGTAATTCTGCTTGACCCGTGTTTAAATCCCGATGGCCATGATCGGTATGCGGTTTGGTTCAATCAATACGCAAGTGGAGAACCGAATGCCGATCCTTTATCCATCGAGCACGATGAACCTTGGCCCGGTGGCCGATCGAATCATTATTGGTTTGATTTGAACCGGGATTGGGCATGGCAAAAACAGCAAGAGAGCCAATTTCGCTCGGCACTTTACCATCAATGGATGCCCCACGTTCACTGCGACTACCATGAAATGGGCTACAACTCGCCGTACTACTTCGCACCGGCAGCCGAGCCTTATCATGAAGCCATCACCGACTGGCAACGGGAATTCCAGGAAGCCATCGGGAATGCTGCAGCAGCCGGTTTTGATGCGCGCGGTGAGTTGTACTATACCCGTGAGTCTTTCGATTTATTCTATCCGAGTTACGGGGACACCTACCCCATCTACAACGGAGCGATTGGCATGACCTATGAGCAAGGAGGAAGTGGCGGAGCAGGTGTTTTAGTCGAAAAAAATGATGGCCAATCATTGAGCCTTCGAGAGCGCATGGACAACCATGTGGAAACGAGTTTGTCGGCGGTAGCCGTGAGCGCCCAACTTTCCGAGCGACTGGTCCAAGAATTTGCGGCATTTCACGAAGCCAATCGCACCCGACCTTTCGGCCAATTCGGCGGCTACTTGATTCCCGCGACCTCAGAAAACGCAAGCCGCGTGGATGCGTTGGTCGAATTCTTGGGGCGCCACCAAATTGAATGCCAACGCGCTCGCTCCATGAGCAAACCACAATCCGGCTGGGAGTACGGTCCGAATCAATCCCGGTCCATTCTAGCGAAAGAAGGCGATTTATTCATCAGTGCATATCAAACACATTCGCGACTTTTGGATGTTTTGTTCGATCCGAATCCTGTATTGACGGATTCAGTCACCTACGATATCACGACATGGAGTGTCCCTTACGCCTACGGCCTACAGACTTTTGGCTTGGAAAAGCCCATCATCGCTGATGAATGGGAAAAGTCTTTAGCAAGCCCCACATGGACAGAATCCAACTATGGATATGCGGTGACACCCGAACAAGACATCTACATGCCGACACTGGCAGCGTTGCACCGAAACGG
>JBMSHA010000216.1:0-3658 GCA_049416245.1 Flavobacteriales bacterium
TACGGCGCTAGCTGTGTAAGTACCACCATGCTTCTGGGTGATTTGCCGCAAGGCCCGGGTCGAGCTCATGTTGCTCACCGTATTGCCCGGTGTTTGGGATAACACGTAATCCGCCACCGCGACCAACGTGTATTCCTCACCAAACCAAGAACCGTCCTCGCTCACAAACGCCAAGCGATCCACATCCGGATCCACGCTGATGCCGAGGTCACATCCATGCTGAGTAACCGCTTCACACAGCTCCGTCAAATGCGCCGGCAGCGGCTCGGGGTTGTGAGCAAAATGTCCCGTGGGTTCACAATTGATTCGAACCACCTCACAGCCGAGTGCCTCCAACAACAAGGGCATGATGATGCCGCCGGTCGAATTCACCGCATCCAAGGCAATTTTGAGGCCCGCTGCGCGCACGGCGTCCGCATCCACGAGAGCCAAATTCAGCGCATGGTCCACATGCCGCTGCATCCATCCTGGGCGGTGGGTAATTTGACCCAACGCATCCACTTCCGAATACGGGGCTTGTGCTTTCGAAAGCGCTAACACGCGAGCACCCGCTTCTGCGGACAAAAACTCCCCGTTTGCATCGAGCAATTTCAGGGCATTCCATTGCTTGGGGTTGTGGCTCGCTGTTAAAATAATGCCCCCATCGGCCTGTTCAGCCGGGACAGCGAGTTCAACGGTTGGGGTGGTGCTCAATCCCAAATCCACCACGTGCACTCCCATCGCATTCAGCGTTCCCACGAGGCAATCTCGAACCATTTCGCCACTGAGACGGGCGTCACGACCGATCACCACGGTGGGATTCGTCTTCCCTGTTTCTTCTTGAATCCAGCGCGCATAACCTGAACCAAAACGAACAATATCGGGGGGGGTCAACCCCTCTCCTTCTGGACCTCCAATAGTCCCTCGAATTCCTGAAATAGACGTAATCAGCATGGCGCAAAAGTACCGTTCGAGCCCTGCTTTCGTGAAATTTTCGTGATCACATGTGAAAAAAGGCACGGGTCTAAAGAACCAGTGCATGGCTTCCGGTGTTAGCTTTGGTGTTGATGAACGAAGAAGGACGTGCTTACCGGGATGAGCCAGCGCTGCAAAGCTTGGTTCGGAAGTTCGAAGACATGCTCGATAACGGCGAGTCTGCCTTTTTCGATGTGGACGAATTGGAGGGATTGATTGAGCATTACCTCGAACAAAAATCACCTCGCAAAGCGCAAGCAGTCCTGCGCCATGCACGTGAACTGTACCCGGAGAACTTGACCCTTAAACTTCGCCAAGCGCAGATTTGGGTAGCTACCGGCCAACCCGTTAAGGCTGTCCCTGTTTTGAAGTCTTTATTGGAAATCGAACCCCACAACGAAGAGATTTTACTCACGCTTGGGGCCGTGTACAGTCAGATGACCGAGCACAAACTCGCCATCGATTGTTTCAAACGTGCGTTGTTTTTTTCAGACGAGGAGACCAAGCGAGAAATTCGAATCGATATCGCGCTCGAATATGAAAACATGGGTGCTTGGAACGAAGCGATCGTAAACTTGCGAGAGGCATTATCCGAAGATCCATCGAACGAAACAGCCGTTTATGAGTTGGCTTTTTGTTTTGAACGCACGGGACAGTTCAAACAAGCTGCGGAGTTCTACGAGAAATTTCTGGAAGACCAACCCTACTCCTTCGCGGCTTGGTACAGTTTGGGCAATGCGCTGCAGCAATGTGGGCGTTACCCTCAGGCCATTGACGCCTATGATTTTGCCATTGCCATCGAAGGCGCATTCGGCCCGGCTTATCATCAAAAAGCGGAAGCATTGGTGGCCATGGAACGCTACCAAGACGCCCTCCATACCTACGAGGAGACACTCGGCTTCGAAGATGCTTCACCCAGCACGCGTTGCTACATGGGCGAATGCCTAGAGCGCATTGGGGACCTTTCTCGCGCAGAGTCGTATTACCGCGAAAGCCTCCAACTCGACCCCAAGTTTGCCGACGCGTTCGTGGGTTTAGGGGTGTTGGCGGATATGCAAGGGCGGTATCGAGAGGCTTGTTCGTACTTCGAGCAAGCGATGGAAATAGAACCGACTCATGCGGATTATCATTTGCTTTTGGCGACTACGCTTAAAAAAGCGGGGGAACACGACCGCGCCGAAGAAGTTTATACCCAAGGCTTGCTCCTGGATATTGAACACGAAGAAATGTGGTTGGAACGCATCGACAATCTTCAAATTGCCGATCGTCACGAGGACGCGCTGCTCATCGCGGAAGACGCTCTGGCCAGCCTCGGCCAAAACGCAGATGTGGGCTACCGCAAGTTTATCAGCCTCTACGCAGTCGGCCGACAAAAAGAAGCCTTTGATTTATTGGAGCATTTGCTCACCCACCACTACGATTCATCCGAAATACTCATAACTGTTTTGCCTGCGCTTGCCAATGATGCGCGCTTCTTAGAACGAATTGAGCGATATAAACCTTGAACCATGTTCGACATTTCGCACCTTCCTGACCGCACATCCAAACCTCGTTCCAATGGCCTCACGATGGTCATGGACAAAGGCCTGAGTCTCCGAGGCGCCGAAGACCTCATCGAAACCGGCAGGGAATTGGTCGATTTGCTGAAGCTCGGTTTTGGCACCTCGTTGGTTACGCCAGGGATTGCAGATAAAGTGAAGCTATATCGCGACGCCGGTTTTGACGTGTACTGCGGAGGAACGCTATTTGAAGCTTTTCACATCCGCAACGAGCTCGACAAATACCTCAAATTCATTGACAAGCTTGGAATTGAGTGCTTGGAAGTGAGCGACGGTTCGATGGTCATCCCACACGATGAAAAGTGTGAGTTGATCAATCGCTTGAGCAAGGATTACAAGGTATTGTCGGAAGTGGGGTCGAAAGAGGAAGGCATTTTGATCAGCCCTGCGAAATGGATTCGCATGATGAGCAATGAATTGCAAGCGGGTAGTTTCAAGGTTATTGCCGAGGCGAGAGAAAGCGGGAATGTGGGCATCTACCGACCCAACGGAAGTGCGCATGTCCAATTGGTTCGTCGAATTCTGGCCAACGTAGCGTTGGAAGACATCCTGTGGGAAGCGCCGAAAAAACCCCAGCAAGTTTGGTTTTTGCGCCAATTCGGAGCCAATGTTAACTTAGGAAACATAGGCCCAGCCGATCTCATTCCCCTGGAATGCCTGCGAATGGGACTGCGAGGGGATACATTTTTTGAACACCTGCCAGAAGCCTTGGCTGAAGGAAAACGCCTCGTAAGCGACGAGGTGGAGGAAGATTAATTTTTCAATGGCTTCGATTGTTCCATCCGTTACTCCGAAAGAGGTGCATCAATGGCAATTGGAAGGGAAGCCATTCGCATTTCTCGATATCCGCGAAATTCATGAAGTAGCGGTGAGCCGGCTCACGAAATTGAACATTCCGATGGCATTCTGTTTGGCGCGTCAAGCTGAAATCCCGCGTGACTTGCCCGTCGTGCTCTATTGCAGAACTGGCGCGAGATCTGCGGCTACCGTCAGCGCATTGATGACGAAACATGGGTTCGACAACCTCTTCAGTTTAGAAGGCGGCATCACGGCTTGGTACGCGCAATTTGATCCTCAAACGGAAGTGGGATGAAACGGCAGCTGGGAATTTTTGTGCGCGGCCTCGCGATGGGGGCGGCCGATTT
>JBMSHA010000217.1:0-3655 GCA_049416245.1 Flavobacteriales bacterium
GGGGATGGAAGCGCTTGCGGTGCTTTACACCACCTGGTTGAAATTGCCGAATCCTGAGGGTGTGCAAGTCAAAGAAGAAACGAAGTCCTTTCAAGCTTTCATGCCCTGGGGACAAATTGCTTTGCGAGATTTCAATGAAATCGACCAGCACCTCAAGCCCGCAGATTCTGTTTTCAAAAATCTATGTGATATTGAAGGAATCGAGGACTGGAGTTTTGACTCGGAAGACGCGCTCAGCGAAGGCCAAACAGCTTTCTTGCGGCAGTATCTCCAGCTGGGAGCATTGTACAATGCTTTTGTTGAAGAATTGACAAAACGCAAACTTGGCTACTCCGGATTGATTGCCCGAAAAGTTGCTGAATCCGATGCGAAGCTGCCATTTGCCCACGTCTTCGTAGCGGGAATGAGTGCATTGACAAAGGCGGAAATCAAGGTACTCAAACGGTACGAGCGCAATCAACAACTCACTTGGGTGTGGGATGCGGATGCGAGCTATGTCGAAGCGACCAACGTGGAAGCAGGATTGTTTATCCGGAATCATTTCGAACGCATCAACAGCCCCGTTCGAGGCTTGCCGAAACGACTTGAGGATACCCCACCTACCATCGTAGAGGTAAATTGCAGCAGCAATGTGGTGCAAGGCCAATACATTGGATCGGCCATCGCTAAGCTCACCCCAGAAGAGCGAGCGAAAACGGCCATCATCCTGCCTGATGGCGCCCAGTTGCCCCTCCTGTTGCAATCACTCCCCACAGGACTCCAATCGCATTATAACGTCACCATGGGGCTGTCCTGGAATGACACACCGGCGCGGAGTTTCCTACGCACCGTTCAGCGGCTCATCGTTCGAGGCCGCAGCCAATGGCACCACACGGACATTCGGAATGCTTTGAGCGAACCGCTACTGAGCCAAATTCGCTACGATTCGGATTTTCGAAATGACGCCAACCGCGTTCTGAATACCATGGCATCGAAAAAATGGGCCTGGGTGAAACTCGAAGAGATCAAAACCCTCTCTGAAGGACCGGTCTTCGATTTTTTCGCATCATTGGAAACGCTGCAATGTCAGGATTCAGCTGAATTGCTTGAAAAAATGAGCCGTTGGGCACAGTCCATCTCCCAAACGCTCCAAACCGGGGGTGAATCCGATCCGTGGACCACTGCAGGCTGGGAAAAAGTGGTGCAGGCCATAGGAGTGGCTTGCAGATTTGAAAACACCCATCACGTGCTTCAGCTTACTGAAGATGTTTGGAGCTTCTTGTTCCACAGTTTGCAAGGTGAGCGAATCGATTTATTGGGAGAACCCGAGGCTGGATTGCAGATTATGGGGCTGATTGAATCCCGAGCACTCGATTACGACAGGGTATTTGTCATGGATTGCAATGAAGGAACCTTGCCCAAATCATCCCCACCAGAAAGCTACATTCCTTTCGACCTGCGCGCTGAATGGGAATTGCCCGGAAGGCACGAGCGTGAGGCCATTTTTGCTTATTACACGTATCGATTGCTCAACCGCTGCTCAGAAATTCACTTTCTGTATCGAGGACAGGACGAGGCTGCTGAGAAGAGTCGGTATGTGCAACAACTGAATCGAACTTTCCGGCCTGACGGTTCGAACCTCATGCCGGTTATCAAGAAATCCATCCATACCGCAATTCCCGAACAAAGACCAGAATTGCAGCCCCTCGTATGGGGAGCAACTGAGCGAAAAAAACTACGCGAATGGGCGGAAAATGGCATCAGTCCGTCGGCTTGGAATACCTTCATGAATTGCCGACGTGAATTCCATTACAAGTACATTCTCAAATTGCATGAGCAAGATGAATTTGAGGATGAAATGTCGGCCAGCACCTTTGGAAATGTAGTACACAAAGTGCTCGAAGTAGGTCTGAAAGATCACATGGAAAAGCCCTTGGACCAGGCGCAGCTGACGGAATTGCGCAATAAAATTCCGGCTTTGCTGGAGCAATCGGTGGCAGATGAATTCAACCTTTCGCTCACGGAAAGCGGTGAGAATTACTTGCATATTGCCATCGCCAAAGCGACCCTGTACAAACTCATTGACGTTGAAATCGGTGAGATAGAGCACGAGAAAAATCGCCGGGTAATCTCAGTCGAAGACTTCCTCTCAAATACCTTCCAGACGGAACATCCTGTTTTTCCATCGATTCGTCTGCATGGAAAAGCCGACCGCATTGATGTGGAAAACGGACAGTATATCGTGACCGACTACAAAACAGGAAACGTCAAAGAAAGTGACTTGGCCCTCAAAGGAGATTGGACAGAAAAATTGACCACGGGTAAGGCGGGTAAGGCCCTACAATTACTCGTATATGCCGCGATCGCATTGGAAGCGCTAGATCCGGACACCGGTGGTATCGATCAAGTTCAATCGGGCATCCGATCAGGTAAAAATGCAAAAGCCAAATTGATGCGTCTCAGCATCGACGGTCGTACGGAGATCACCCGGGACGATGCACGCATCCTTTTGACTTGGCTCGCCGAACAGCTGGGAACCGTACATGATCACCAGGAGGGTTTTGATCACAACCCCGATTCGCGCTACTGCGCATACTGCGCCGTGTTGGACCCTCCGCCCGCCAATTTCTTCTGAACATGGGAGTTATTGCGAAACAATCTGGATTCGCGCTCATCGCTTTGGGTGCTGGACTCGTCATCGGCGCAGCCAATAATATGATCGTACTTCCACGAGCGTTTGAAGGACGAGAGGCTATCTGGGGATTGGTGCGGATCATGACGTCATGGGGACTCATCGTCGGATCGTTATCCACACTGGGTGCGCCGGGGGCCATTGTACGTTTTTTGAATCAATTCCCAGAATCGGAACGCGGAAAAGTGCTGAACAGTATTTTGGCCATTGCCGCGTTCGGGCTCGCGTGCACATTGACAGCACTGGTGATATGGGGCGAGGATTGGATCGCATGGTTCGACCCGAATAATGCGGAACTCTTGCAAGGCCATGCGGTTTTTTTCCTCTTGATGATTGGCATCATGAGCATGTTGCACATCTTTCGCTCCCTCTTGACGCTGTCACTCCAAACAGGCTACATGAGTTGGGTAGATGAGCTTTGGCACAAGGCCAGTTACATAGGCCTGGGAGTGCTTTTGATCTTGGATTGGATACCGTTGGAGGCCTTTGTACCGCTCTATGTGGGAAGTTGGGGGGTATCTCTCATCTTGATGAGCCTTCCATCATGGCGGTATTTTCGAAACTTCTCATTCGGCTTAAATTTCCGAGAGATTCCCACTTTCTTGGAATACAGTGGATACAGTTTGCTCGCTGGGGGCGCGGTGCTCATCGCCAACCAACTCGATTACATCATGGTGGGGAAGTACCTGGGCCTGGAAGAGGTTCCGATTTACACCTTGGGATTCTTCATCGGTTCGGTGGTGGCCATACCGGGGCGTGCAACAATCAACATTGTGAAGGGTGTCATCGCCAGTAAAATGGCCGGCTCAAATACAGAATCGATAGGCCTGCTTACAAAAAATATGGCCCGTATCAATGTCCTGTTGATGTCGACGTTGATGGCAGGCATTTGGGCCGGTTTCGACCCGTTCCAAAACCTCCTGCCCGAAAATTTCCGTGGCCTCGAAAACGTATTCTTGTGCATCGGATCTGCAAAAATCATAT
>JBMSHA010000218.1:0-3648 GCA_049416245.1 Flavobacteriales bacterium
GCGGCCATTCCTGCACCAATGTGTTGACAGCGAGGGCCAGGCTGTCGCAGCCCTGCTTCGATAACATTTGGCTGTGGCGGATTTGAATGGCCAATGCCGATCCGTCTTCAGCGATGAACGATCCTTTCCAGGTGGGGTGCGTACTGATGCGCGCCGAATCGGCTTTCAAATGGCGCTGCACGAGTGAGTCTGGAGACTGCCAGCGCAACAGCGGACGCGGCATAACCGAAAGCCCCAACCTCACAGGTTCTTCAATTCGGGTGGGACTGAGTACTTGGGTTACATAGGGCAGTTCAGACAAGGACGCTGTATAGGCGTCAACGGCTTCCAAAAAATCTTGGTCATAGATTCCCGGGTGTCCCTCGATGCCAATGATTAAAAAGTCATTGTCCGTCTCGAATCGATCCCGAAAGTCCAAGTAGAATGCGGTCTCCGGGTCGTCTTGAGGAAAGAAACTTTCGAAATCATAATCGAAGCCGATTTGGCTCACCCGCCACCCCATGAACAAGGTTACTCCGATGATGGCGAAGAGTGCTGAGCGCGCGCGTGTGCGCCAACGAACGGTATCGGAGGTTTGCATTGAAAAGGTAACAAGCGCATGGGCACTGGGTTCTGTTGGACCCAACAAAAAACCCCAAGCGAAGAGCTCGGGGTTTCTTTTGCCGGTTGGCGATATTTACTTGACTTCTTCGAAATCTACGTCCGTGACTTCGGCATCGCTTGCTTCACCGCTTGCAGCACCGTCTGCTGCTCCTGATGAGGCGGGATCACCTTGTTGATTGGCGTACATTTCTTGACTGGCCGCTTGGAAAGCGCTGTTCAATGCTTCCATCCCGGATTTGCAGCCATCGATGTCTTGTTCAGCATGGGCTTTCTTCAAGGATTCAAGCGCACTGTCGATGGGGCCGCGGTTTGCATCGGAGATTTTGTCGCCGAACTCCTTCAACTGCTTTTCGGTTTGGAATACCAAAGCATCCGCTTGGTTCAGCGTTTCGATGCGCTCTTTCGCAGCTTTGTCCGCCTCAGCGTTGGCCTCAGCTTCTTGCTTCATGCGATTGACCTCATCCTCGCTCAATCCGCTCGAAGCCTCGATGCGGATGTTCTGCTCCTTGCCTGTGGCTTTATCCTTGGCGCTCACTTGAATGATTCCGTTTGCATCGATGTCGAATGTGACTTCGATTTGCGGAACGCCGCGTGGAGCTGGTGGGATGTCCGCCAATTGGAATCTTCCAATGGTACGGTTATCTGCCGCCATTGATCGCTCACCCTGCAAAACGTGGATTTCCACACTGGGCTGGTTGTCCGACGCCGTGCTGAATGTTTCCGATTTCTTCGTTGGGATGGTGGTGTTCGCGTCGATGAGTTTCGTCATCACGCCGCCCATGGTCTCAATGCCCAATGAAAGTGGAGTGACATCGAGCAACAATACGTCCTTTACGTCGCCGGACAACACACCGCCTTGGATTGCAGCGCCCACGGCTACCACCTCATCCGGATTGACGCCTTTCGATGGCTCCTTACCGAAGTAGGCCTTCACTGCTGCTTGAACGGCAGGAATGCGCGTTGATCCGCCGACGAGAATGACTTCGTCGATGTCTGATTTGTCCAGGTCAGCAGCTTTCAATGCAGATGCACAAGGCTCAATGGTTCGCTTGATGAGTTCATCGGCGAGTTGCTCGAACTTCGCTTGGGACAAGGACCGAACCAAGTGCTTTGGAACGCCGTCTACAGGCATGATGTACGGCAAGTTGATTTCAGAACTGGACGTACTGGACAATTCGATTTTCGCTTTCTCCGCGGCATCTTTCAAGCGCTGAAGCGCCATAGGATCCTTTGAAAGGTCCAAACCGCCGTTCTCGTCTTTGAATTCTTGCACCAACCAGTCGATGATGACCTGGTCGAAATCGTCACCGCCTAGGTGCGTATCCCCGTCTGTGGAAAGCACTTCGAAGACGCCGTCACCCAATTCGAGGATGGAAACGTCATGCGTTCCGCCACCCAAATCGAAAACCACAATTTTCTGGTCGATGGCTTTTTTATCCATGCCGTAAGCCAAAGCTGCTGCTGTTGGCTCATTGATGATGCGCTTCACTTCGAGGCCTGCAATCTCTCCGGCTTCTTTCGTGGCTTGGCGCTGCGCATCGTTGAAGTAGGCAGGAACGGTAATGACCGCACCGGTGACTTCTGTACCGAGGTAGTCCTCAGCAGTTTTCTTCATTTTCTGCAATGTCATCGCAGAAATTTCTTGAGGCGTGTAGAGGCGGTCATCGATTTTTACACGGGGGGTGTTGTTGTCGCCTTTGACCACTTCGTAAGGCACACGGCCAATCTCTGTTTGAACCTCGTCGAACGAACTTCCCATGAACCGCTTGATGCTGTATATGGTTTTTTTCGGATTGGTAATTGCTTGCCGTTTGGCCGGCTCGCCTACTTTACGTTCACCGCCGTCAATGAATGCGATGATGGAAGGGGTCGTGCGTTTCCCTTCTGCGTTGGTGATGACCACGGGTTCGTTGCCTTCCATGACGGACACGCAGCTATTGGTGGTTCCCAAGTCTATTCCAATGATTTTGCTCATAGCGTAGATTGATTCAATTTTCCCGTCCTCCTTCAAGGAACGTGCCGTTTGGATGGACGTGTGCCAAACCTGACATCCGTGTCAGAAACAGCTCCATAAATCTGACAAAAAGCCCGATTTGGACGGCCCATCGCCGTCAGTTTGTCGTTTCATGTAAGTCACGCGCGAGCGAACGGAGGTACGGGGCTGCATGGTACATCCGGCTTCCGTACCAGCTGAAGGCCTCCCCGTCAACGCATCTCACCCGACGCTCGTTGTTCATGAACTCGGATTCATGGGAGGAATTGAATGGAAAAGGCTCGGAAGACAAAAGCACGTGATCCAGTTCGAGCGCATCGAATTCAGGTTTTTCCATTTTCGGATACCGCCCTCCCGAAAGGTCCGCACATGCATTTTCGATGCCCCACCACTGCATCACGTCGTGAATGAAGGTGTCTTTACCAGCGACCATCAGAGGCTCCTTCCAAATGACGTAGGCGGCGCGCACAGGTGAAGCAACGGGATGTTCCCAGACCGATCGAATACGCTGACACCAATGGTGCCCAACTTCCCGAACGCCCAGTTGTTCAGCCAAGTCTATCATGGTGGCGAAAGCGCCTTCCACGCTGCGAACATCGGTGAGGATTACCCTGGAAAAAGTGGCGCAGTGTTCCACTTGTTCTTTCGTGTTTTCTTCCCTGCATGCGATGATGAAGTCGGGTTTGAGAACTTCAACGCGTTCGGCATGGAAATTTTTGGTTCCTCCGACAATGGGGACTTGTTTAACGGACTCGGGTCGAACACAAAATTTGGTACGCCCGACCAGCGCATGTTCGAGTCCTAAATCGAGGAGGTATTCTGTCCAACTGGGCACGAGGCTCACGATTCGCATGTTGCAAGGTACGGAGGTGACTTTGAGGATTAAATTCGCACCATGCAGTTGCGAATGATTTTGCGCATTTTGCTTGTCATCGGGACAGTATCCTCGACAGGCCTGACGATTGAGGGCTGGTCGCAAGAACGTCCCAAAATTGGATTGGTCTTATCGGGGGGGGCAGCTCGGGGTGCTGCGCATATCGGAGTGCTAAAAG
>JBMSHA010000219.1:0-3645 GCA_049416245.1 Flavobacteriales bacterium
TGGATGGAGGCACCTTGTTTACGCAGTTCAGTCATTTTATAGACATTGTTTACTGGCTGTTCGGCGATATGCATTCCTTTCATGCCCGATATGCTGATTTCGCCCATGCCCACAATACAGCTTTTGAAGATTCCGGCTTGGTGACATTTGAGTTTGTTCAAGGGGGGATGGGGTCGTTTCAATTTTCAACGGCTGTGGCCGAGACCAACTTCGAAAGTTCCTTGACGATCGTTGCAGAAAATGGGACCGTGAAAGTGGGAGGACAATACATGAATGAGGTGGAGTATTGCGAAGTCCGCGACTGTGAGTTTCCCAAACTCGCACCGTCCAATCCAGCCAATGATTACGGCCATTACAAGGGAAGTGCGGCCAATCACGGCTATGTGTTTGAGAACGTTTACGACACCTTGCGGGGCAAAGGAAGAATCACCACCAATGCCTTGGAGGGCTTAAAAGTGGTTGACATCATCGAGCGAATGTATGCCGCGGCGGATCGGGGAATCAAGCCGCTGGTGGTCCCTAGAGAGCGGTCTGCGGTGTAGTCGGAAACTCTATTCCGACCAAGGTGGCATCATCCACTTTGGCATTGGGGCCCTTCCATAGCAGCAGGGCCTGCTGTATGGCTTTTTCGCGGTCGACCAATCCCAGGTGACTGTATTGGGCCAGGATATCGGCCAACCGTTTTCGCCCAAGCTTGCGGTTGCGCTCACCACCAAATTGGTCTCGAATTCCATCTGTTACCATGTAGAGTTGGTCTCCGGGTTCCAAATGGGCAGAGTGCAGGTTGTAGTGCAGCTCTTTCGAATCTGCGTAATTGTTCAACTCAATGCTGCTTCTGGTTCCCCTGAAGATTTGAACCATGCCCTGTCGAACCAGATAAAGATCTCCCCTTGCACCAGCAAATGAAATCAACCGTTCGGACTCATCAATCATGATGATTCCCGCGTCGAAACCAAACATATTGGGGTTGCCTTTATTGGTGTTCACCTTCTGGAGGAATTCGCTGTGGAATTGCTCAAGCAGGTTGCTCGGATTGGGGCTGAGGAGCGTTGAAAAAGAACGATTGATCAAGCTGGATCCCATCATGGAAACCATGGCTCCGGGAATCCCATGTCCTGTGCTGTCTATGAGTGCAAGGAGTTTTTTGCCGTCTTTCTCAGCTGTGAAAATGAAATCACCACCCATGATGTCGCGTGGGCGTGAAATGAGCATCGACTGAGGGAAGGTTGCTCGAATTTCGTTTACACTTGGCAGTGCGATGTCGAGGATGCTCTTTGCACTGATGATGCCTTGGGTAATGTTTACCAGATTCTCCCTGACTTGCATGGCCAGCCTTTTTCGCTGTTTGCTTTCCTCAGCGAGCTGTTTGTTGGCCCTTCGAATGGTATGCGTTCTGCTTTGTACCATCGATTCGAGCTCCATCAAGTGGTTGCGCATTTGAGTTTCCAGTTCCACCCTTGCAGTGATGTCGGTGATCGTGACAAGTATGATGTCCTCCAGATTGTCTGGAATCTTGAAGGTCAAGGTGAGCCTTCTGTGGAAGCCCTGGTTTGTTGTGAATTCGAAGTCTCCCTCAATGTTGTTTGTCTCTGAAGAACCGAGTTTGCGCAAGTCTTCTCCAAACTGGAGTGGGTTCATCGCTTCCAGTTTTGAAATGAAAGCATTCGAGACTGATACTGGCTCATTCAAGTCAAGCAGTTCAGCAGCTTTTCGGTTGTTGATTTCCCACTCTATCTGCAGAAGGGAGTGCCGAATGAATGCACTCCAATGTTCAGATGAAGGATCCTCTGTGTCTTGGAAAAATGAGGGCTCATTGTCCAGGAATTTGTGCGGATTTCCAGTCAGCATCCCGGATCCAGCCAGTTCAAACAGTGTTCGCCAAATGGCGGTTTCATCCTGTAAGAGTTCAGTCCGGAGTGATGTGTTTTTGGTGGATGGACGCCATTTTTTGACGCGTGCTTCGAGCATTTTGAAGCCACTCACGAAGTCATGAAAATCATCTGCCTCAAGGCTTAAGGTGTCTTCGAGGTTCTCAATGATAGGGGTGTCGAGAAGCAATATGATGGGAACAGAAGGGTACAATTGTCTCAAATGAGTCAAATGCTGTTCGGTGATCCTGGCGCTTGGTGAGGCCATGAGGAGGAGTACTTCTGGCGCATGGTTGGGGGGCAATGCGCTCCATTCGCCAGGCTTCAAAAGAGAGAATGACTCTAGATTCAGGCGACAGGGAATCTCCTTCGCTGAAAAGGAATCCTCTGGATGAATCAAAAGTTGCGAGGAAATCCCATCAATCAGGAATTCCATGCTGAGGAAGGAAGGATTTGCAGCGAGCACACCGCAATTTGCGAAGTGGGTTCGGGCCGAGGTGTCGGTGCGATGGGACGCGCTGAGGTGGGAATGCTCCTATTGCGCGTTCAAGCGTCCGACTTTGTGGGGTCAGCCCCCCCCGGTGACAAATCGTGGAGGAGGATGTATTTCACCAGGTCCGAATTGCTCTTCAAGCGCATTTTTTCCAAAATCCGGCTCCTGTAGGTACTCACTGTTTTGATGCTCAGGCTCAGTTGGCTGGCGATTTCGGTCATGGTCTTGCCTTCGCCAATGAAGAGCAGCACTTCGTATTCTCTGTCGGAAAGGCTTTTGTGCGGCAACTCACTGTCGTCCTTGGCCATTTCTTCAATCATCAACCGCGTCAAATCCGCGCTGATGTATTGCTTTCCAGATACAACGGTCCTCATGGCTTCTTCCAAAACATGCGGGGCGCTGTCCTTGTGCAAATAACCCCGGGCTCCTGCCTTGATCATTCGAATCGCGAACTGGTCCTCCGGATACATGCTCAACGCCAGAACAGCAACTTCGGGATACATGGATTGGATTTGCTTGAGGACCTCAAGGCCACTTCTACCGGGTAGACTGATGTCGAGAAGTAGAATGTCCGGTGATTGGGTCCTGAACAATGGGAAAAGTGCTTCTCCGCTGGCCACGTCGTCCAGAACCTCGAAGTCACCAAAAGATTCTACAATCTGCCTCAATCCTGCGCGCACAATATTGTGATCGTCACAAAGAACCACTGTTTTCTTATTCATTGCTTTGATTTAATCCAAGGTGATGGTCGGGAAATACACGGAAATGGATGTCCCTTTGTTCGGTTGTGAGTCTACGGAGATTGTGCCTTGATGGTTTCTCGCGCGTTCTCTCATGCCCACCATGCCGAGTCCTGTGATTTCATCATCGCCATGTTTTGCCATCAACATCCCTTTCCCATTGTCTCCCACTTCGAGCAGGAGTCCATCCTTTTCAGGTTGCAGACGAACATAGGCGATTGAGGCATCGGCATGCCGGGCAATGTTGGTCAAGGCTTCTTGGACGATTCGAAAGACATCGGTGCGCATGCCTTCGGAAAGTTGAGGCAACTCGGAACAATGCAATCCACAGAAACAGAGCCTCCTCCGGTTGAAGTCCCGAACCAGACTTTCCAAACCTGCTGAAAGCCCCACATGGTCGAGAATCACAGGTCGGAGGGAATGTGCGAGGTTTCGAACAGATTGGATGGTTCCAGTATTCAATTCGACCAGGTCGTCGATTTTTGCATGCAATTCTTGAAGCGCAGCGGGGTTTTCGACCTCATTTAGCTTATTTTGGAGCCCA
>JBMSHA010000220.1:0-3641 GCA_049416245.1 Flavobacteriales bacterium
TTACCAGCGGTCTCGAAGGTGCTTGGACCACAACCCCTACTCAATGGAGCAACAATTACTTCGAGAACCTATTTGGGTTTGAATGGGAGTTGACCAAAAGCCCTGCGGGAGCTCAGCAATCGAAGCCGAAAAACGGCGGTGGAGAAGGTTCAGTACCGGATGCCCACGACGCGTCCAAGAGCCACACACCGATCATGTTGACGACTGATTTGGCGTTGCGCATGGATCCGAAATACGCGGTCATTTCCAAGCGATTCCATGAAAACCCGGATGAATTTGCGGATGCGTTTGCGCGGGCTTGGTTTAAGTTGACTCACCGAGATATGGGGCCGATTCGCCGATACCTCGGCCCGGAAGTGCCTGCTGAGGAACTGATTTGGCAAGACCCGATTCCCGCGGGAGCGGTCTTGAGTGACGCGGACGTCAACGCCTTGAAGGCGAAAGTCCTCGACTCAGGTTTGACGGTATCGGAATTGGTTTCTACAGCGTGGGCGTCGGCTTCAACGTTCCGTGGGAGCGACAAGCGTGGCGGCGCAAACGGAGCGCGCGTGCGGTTGGCTCCTCAGCGATACTGGGAGGTGAACAACCCCACGCAATTGAGCCGTGTGTTGGACGCGCTGGAAGGGATCCAGAAGGAATTCAATGCAGCGGGAGGAACCCAAGTTTCCTTGGCTGATTTGATCGTCTTGGCGGGCAATGCGGCCATTGAAAAGGCAGCGGCCAATGCCGGACATACGGTATCGGTTCCGTTCACTTCGGGTCGAGGCGATGCGTCCGAAGCCCAAACGGATGTGGAATCATTTTCTGTTCTTGAGCCGCGTGCAGACGGGTTCCGCAACTACAAGAAGTCGGGAGCGACCGCGAGCACCGAAGAGATGTTGATTGATAAAGCGCAGTTGATGACATTGACCGCGCCAGAAATGACCGCACTGGTTGGTGGTATGCGCGTCTTGGGAACCAATTACGACGGCTCGATGCACGGTGTCTTCACGGATCGCCCGGGTGAGTTAACCAACGACTTCTTCGTCAACTTGCTCGATCTCAACACGACGTGGAAGGCGATTGACCCGGTATCGGAAGGATTCCAGGGAAGCGATCGCGCGACCGGCGAAGCAAAATGGACGGCGTCGCGCTCGGATTTGATTTTCGGATCCAATTCTGAATTGCGCGCAATTGCCGAAGTGTATGGATGTGCGGATGGTGAAGAGCGATTTGTCAATGATTTTGTGAAGGCTTGGGCCAAGGTGATGGACTTGGACCGAGCCTAACTCACGATCGAATTAAAAGAAGGGGCCTCGCGCCCCTTTTTTTTGCGCCAAACTTTCTTGCAGGCGATGTGAATGCGTCGGACTTTTGAATCACGATGAAATTATCTCCGATCATAGTTGGGACCATGAAGTGGGGCGCATGGGGCGCACGCCTGAACGCCAAGGGAATGGCGCAAAACATTCACACTGCCCTCGAAGCCGGTATCCACACCTTTGATCACGCAGATATATACGGAGGTTACACGACGGAAGCTGATTTTGGCGCGGGATTCGTGGAATCCAGCGTGGATCGCTCAGCGGTGGTATTCATCACGAAATGCGGGATTCGTTATCCCGAGGGAAATCATCCGACTCAAGTCAAACACTACGACTACAGTGCAGCCCACATTCGACAGTCTGCTGAAAACAGTTTGCGCCACCTAAAAACCGATTACATCGACATTTTTTTGTTGCATCGTCCGAGCCCGCTCTTGAACGCTGAAGAAGCAATCGGCGCTTTGGAGCAATTGAAATCCGAAGGAAAAATTCGGGAATGGGGCGTGTCGAATTTCACGGTGTCGCAAATGGAGCGGCTTGCGGCCATCGCCTCGCCTGCGTGGAATCAGATCGAATGTTCATTGACTCATACCGCCCCGATGTTGGACGGAACGATGGACTATTTGCAAACCCACAGGGTAGGCAGCATGGCGTGGTCACCACTCGGATCGGTGTTTCAAAACACCCCTGAGGCGCAGCGACTCCAACCTGTTTTGAAACGGCTGTCAGCTCAATACGAATGCACGGTCGCGCAATTGGTATTGGCTTGGTTGCATCGGCACCCCGCCAGGATTATTCCGGTCATCGGCACTACCCAACCTAAACGCATTCAGGAACTCGCGCAGGCGCATCACATCCAGCTTGAATCAATGGATTGGTTTGCACTCACGGAGGCGAGTTGGGGCCACAAAGTGCCCTGATCTTATCAAATTATTGAACGATGAAGCGCTGAATTCGGGCGTTCTCACCTGATCCGATGCGGAACAAATACGCTCCCGGAGACAGGTTTGGCACACTGAAAGCCGCGCCTGAACGCACCCAGGTTCGTTGAATTAAAGCACCTTGTGCTCCGATGATATCCATTGGCAACCAACCATCAGTTTGGGTTTGAATGGAAACGACCTGACCCGGCGCCCCGTAATTCGGGAACAACCAAGCCTTTTCGCTTTCGATGTCCGCGACAGAAGAGGGGTTGCCGTTGAACGTGACGTTGTCGTAGTAGTATGAGGTCGAGCCGCTGAGGTAGCCGGGATTACCGAAGTCGAAAAAGATGGACAGGATGCGGTAGTCCCAACTGTAATTGATGGCTTGTGTGCCTGGAACGGGCTGTGTGAAATCGAACGTTAACGTTTGCCATTCGTATGCCGCGCCGGTGTTCACTTGGGTTTCGACGCTGTGGCTCATGTCGCCGTATTCTTCAGCTTTCAACCGGACAGCTACTCCGGCCGTTGGGGCGTACACATCAACACTGATGGTGGCGAACCCGGGTTCGAATGCGATGGGCGAGGCCAAACCCAAGGGCGTGCTTACGGTGGTACCGGAATAATCGAGTGCCAACCAATGCTTCGTAACCTTGGTGACCTTGTTGGTTTCATCGGCAGGATCTACCGATGTTTCTGAAAAATTTCCAGCAAATGATGTCGTCTGATAGTGGGTGTCGGGGTCTTCATGAGTGATCGGAAGATCCACTTGAATCAAATCGCCCGCTCCATCAAACAGCTCCACATCGTCGAAATAGAACGTGGAAAAAACCGTACCGTCACCGTACAACCCAAAATCCAACATGAAGGCCAATTGGTTGAAAACGCCGGAAGGCAACCCCGTGAAATCCCACTCCAGTTCTTCCCAATCGTTGCCAACAGTCGTAATGGCATCCAATTCGGTGACGCCATTGCCTTCGAGCTTCATTTTCATCACAGACCCGGCCAACGGCGCGTGCACTTTCATCCGAATAGCCCCAACCTCGCTGAGGTCCAAATAGTCTGGCAAGGTGACGAGGCTGCCGGCCCAAATTTCACCGCCCGGTTGTCGAATCATTTGAGCGACAGTGGCGCTGGGGTTGTTATCGTTGGGATTGGGGTTGGCGACAACGGTCGTCTCAGCCGCCTCGAAATCAGCAAACACCGGAGTGGAGTTTTCAGTTTCGAAATCGAACGGGAAGTTGATCTGAGCCGAGGCGGTTTGCAGCGAGGCACACACCAAAAAAAGGAAGGAAATACGCATGGGTTTCATGTATAGAACCCACCAGGCATTTCAGGTGTTGAGCGGCTCATGGATTTGCAAGATAGTTTGATTTGAACAATGCCGGTCATAGGGAATGAGTTTTGGCAGAGCGCA
>JBMSHA010000221.1:0-3639 GCA_049416245.1 Flavobacteriales bacterium
AGTAAGCGGCGCGAAAAGCTGCCTTTCCGGCGTTAAATTGCCAACATGATTCACACGTCGGCTCCCGGGAAAATCCAATGGGGCATCGGATGGCGCATATCCGTTGGCTTCGGCGTGTTTGGATTGGCCGTGGGGGCGTTGTTTTTGATGACGCGGAGCACCTTGGAAGAAAGCCAACAGCTCAGTCGGCACATCGATGGGGTGCTGACACCGAGCATTCAACAACTGGAAGCGTTGGACCGTTCGGTGAGTGAAACGCGCATCCTCATTCGGCATTGGCTCTCCGTTCAATCCGGTCCAGGTGATCCCGAAAAAATTCAGTTGCAGCGGTTGATGGATGAAAACATTCCCGAGCAAGTCCAGGGTTTATTGCCCTTGGTCGCGAACTGGTCTGAGCCGGCGCTTCAGGGGCAATTTGATTCCTTAAGCCGGGACATCGAACACTTGTTTTTGGTCTACCGCGAGGTGATGCGTTTGCTCCCGTCATTCCAGGCTTACGATGATCCCATCGCCATGATGGACGCAGCGTATTATGCCCTGGATGGATCGAGCATACCGGCGTTTACAGAGTCCATTCGGCGCCGCATGGACGCCATGTCAGAGGCACAGACCAACGCCCTTCGGGCATCGACCGCGCAGATGGATGCACTCGGCACCCAACTTCAGCTCTATGCCGGAAATGTGGCGTTGGGGATTTTGATTCTCGGGCTGCTCATTGCATGGTGGGTGACGCGCTCCATCGTGCGTCCGATCGGAGAGCTCAAGCGGGCCTTGATTTACATGGGTCGCGGCGCTCCATTGGAAAAAAAGGTAGAGGCCACGGGCGATGAAATCGGCGAAATGGCCGTTGCGGTAAACCGTCTCGCAGATGGATTGAGTCGCACTAGGGAATTCAGCCTGCAGGTCGGCCAAGGTCAATTCGAGGCTGAATACACGCCATTGAGTGAGGACGACGCACTCGGTCAGGCCATCCTGAAGATGCGTGATGACCTCGCCAACAATGAACGCGAGATGGAAGCCAAAGTCGACCAGCGTACGGCGGAAGTGCAAGAACAGAAGGCCGTTGTTGAATCGCTGTATGGTGACTTGCGCGATAGCATCGACTACGCCAAGCGGATCCAGCAAGCCATCTTACCTTCAGCCAACGACCGTGCGAAGGTTTTCGACTCGTCCGCCGTCTTCTACCAACCCCGTGACGGTGTGTCAGGGGATTTTTATTGGTTCCATTCCGTGGGGCGTGTGCGCATGTTCTCCGCCATTGATTGCACGGGTCACGGCGTTCCGGGGGCGTTCATGAGTTTAATCGGGCACCACGCATTGGAGCGCATCACCAAGGTATATACGCAACCGGATCGCGTCCTCGAACAGCTGAATCGATCGGCATGTGCGCTGCTTCGCCCAGGCGGATTTGGGGCGGAAGGCGCTGACGCTGTCAACGACGGCATGGACCTCGCTTTCGTGAGCATTGACATGGAGCGTATGGAATTGGAGTACAGCGGAGCCAACTGCCCGCTCTACTTGGTACGCAAGGGCATGCTGCAGGAACTCAAGCCCGACAAGATGGCCATTGCCTCGTTTGAGCCGGGAACCCGTCAGTACCAAATGCAGACGCTTCCGCTGGTGAGCGGTGATGTCATTTTTGCCGCTACCGATGGTTTTCCCGACCAGTTTGGCGGGCCCAAGGGCAAAAAATTCATGCGAAAGCGGTTCCGGGAATTGCTGGTTCACGTAGCGACACTCGAAAGCCACGAAATGGAGGCTGCGCTGGCCCAGGCCTTTCACGATTGGAAAGGCGACGAAGAACAGGTAGACGACGTCTTGGTCGTCGGCGTTCGGGTTTGACCCCTTACTGTGCGAAGACGGAACCGCGGATCACCCGGGTCTCAATCGGATTGATGATGAGAACGGGCAGCTGCGCTTCGTTGGTGATGATCTGCTGCTCGTAGGTCTGCCCGAGGATGCCCATGAGGCTCTTCTCGTGCAGGTTCATGATGCCGATCAAATCCGCTTCGATGGAGGCGGCGTAACGCACCACGTCTTTGACAAAAGAGCCGGAGCTGTGCTCGGAGATTTTGACGGTGTATTCAATGCCGCGATCCGCAAAGTATTCCTTGGCAAATTCGATGTTGCGTTTGAGCTGGTTCTGCAAGAACTCGTCTGATTCAGCCGGGCTGATGATGTGCACGCGGCCGTTGAAGTACTTGGCCATCTCCGCGACCGTGGACAGCTTTTGTTTCGTGTCCTGGTGCAGGTCCAACGGGACGACGATGTCATCGTATCCGGAATCCTTGATGCCGCGTTCTTGGGTGATGATGAACGGCGTTGAGCAGTTCGTCACGATGCGCAAGGCCCGCCCTCCGGTCAAGAACTGCATGCCTTTTAGCCCGTGGGTTCCCATGATAACAAGGTTGGCATCTTGCTCGACGGCCACGTCATCGATGTCCTCGAAAATGGAGCCAATGCGGACGGCTGTGCGCACCGTGTGGGGGTACTCTGCCGCAGCCTTTTCCTTCCAGGCTTGCATGCGCAAACGGGCATCGGTCATCTCCTTTTTGGAGCCGATGATGTGGAGCAACATAATTTCACTTTCAAACGCCTTACCGACGACAATGGCGTGTTCGAGGGCGATGTCACTTACAGGAGTGAAGTCCATGGGGACGAGGATGCGGTGTTGTGCCATGCAGTGTTGATCAATTTCTCAGCGAAGGTAATTCTTTAGCGATGATTCTAATGAAATTTGTGGCATGGGGAGGCGCCTACGCAAGTGGATATTGAATGCGGTGGATTCGGATTGGAAATCTTCCGATCGGGCTTTGCTGGGATGGGCTGTACTCACCGGATTGGCCGCTGGTTTGTTCGCTGTCATGTTGAAGCGCGTGGTGGGTGGCTTGCACGACGGAATGTCGGGTTTTTCAGCCTGGTCGGAATGGGATTGGTGGATGGGCATCGGCCCGTTGATCGGCCTGTTGGCCACCCGATGGGTGGTGAAAAACTGGCTGCGCGGTGAGCATCCGGGGCCTGGCGTTCCCAGCATCTTGCATGCCTTGTCCCAGCGCCATGGCCGCATCAAGCGAACGTGGATGTTCGCCCCGTTGATCACCAGTTCGCTGTCGGTTGGATTGGGGGGGTCGGGTGGCTTGGAAGGCCCTTCATTGCAGTCGGCCGCGGCCATTGGCTCCGAGATTGGCAGGCAGACAAAACGCACCTTTAACCGCCGTTTGTTGTTGATCGGTTGCGCAGCCTCTGCCTCGCTGGCTGCCCTTTTCAAAGCTCCGGTCGCCGCCATCATTTTTGCGGTGGAAGTCATCATGATTGACCTGACAGCGTCTTCGTTGGTTCCCCTTTTGCTCGCGTCGCTTACTGCGCTCATAACGGCCACGGCGCTGATGGGGGATGGCAATATTCTTACCCCTCCTGACTTGGACGCGTTCCGCATGGCCAATTTGCCGCTCTATGTGCTGTTGGGGACCCTGTGCGGTGCCGGTTCCGTTGTTTTTTCCAGGTTGTACCTCGGAGCCAGTGCAGCGGTGAACTGGCTTCCTTCGGGACGACTGCGGATATGGGTTGGAGGCGCTGTGATCGGAGGGGCCATCTTGCTTTTTCCGTCGCTTTACGGGGAGGGTTATGAAGTTGTCAATG
>JBMSHA010000222.1:0-3634 GCA_049416245.1 Flavobacteriales bacterium
TTGCCAAGCGGAAACGGAGGCCATTTGGCGTCTCGTGAGCTGCACATGAGACCCGAGATGTGGTCCCAAGAAGAGGACGATTTGCCAGGAGGATTTGAGCCAAATAACAGCGCCTGCTGCGGTAATCAAAAGAGCGAGCCAACCCACTGCATGAAGCACTTGCAGCAGCCGAATGGTTCGTTCGTTACCCCAACGAACGGCGAGGGTATCATAATGGGCCAATCGGTCTCCTTCAGCGTCTTGCAGATCCTTTGTTACTTCTCTGACAAAAGTGAAATACGCGCTCAAAAGCGCATAAGAGGCCAAGCCAATTCCGTTTGGTGTCCATAAAAACGCATGCCATTGATCCACAGGAATCATGCCCACTAAACACCAAAACGGCAGTTGACCCACGGTCAGAGCAATGATCAGATTGCCCCGCAAAAAGCGGCGTTTGAACCATGGAGAATAGCCCCCGAGCAGGGTTCCGACTGCGGCGCACCAAATGAAGGGGGTGGGTGAGCCCATCCGAATGGACAGCCAGATGCTGCCCCCGGTAGCAAGTCCACTTAAGGCAATGTGCCATGCCATCGTCTTTCGACGGCTGATGACGCGACCCACCAATGCCCGGCGAGGTTTGTTGATGACGTCTTCAGCAATGTCGAAATAATCGTTGATGACATTGCCTCCTGCAGCGAGGAGTGCCATGACAAGAGCCGAAAAAGCAAAATTCAGTTGGTTCACAGAAAGGACTTCAGCGGATAAGATGGGCGCTATCCAGGCCTGCTTGATCAACAACATAGCCACCACGACCATCAGAACATTCCACGGTCGCGTGATGCGTACCAATGCCCAGAAGGGAGACGTTGTGACCGGAGGCTGTTCTTGATTAGCCATGTGAGGCGTCAATGAGCGCGGTTTTCAGCGGAGAACTGGCGTTCGGACGCTCATGCAGCGCGTAATTGAATCCGCCGTGTATGGCATGGCCGCCTGCGCGTCCGTCGCGCCCGAGGGCGAGGTAGCCGACTTGAAGGTCGTCGGTGGGCATACTCCGGATGATCCGTTGGACGGCTTCGTAGCAGGCTTCTTGTGGCGTTGCCCCTTGTCGCATGAGCTCGACGACCAAAAAGGAGCCCACGGTGCGCATGACCGCTTCCCCCAAACCCGTGGCGGTAGCACCGCCCACGGCGCCATCTACATATAAACCGGCTCCAATGATGGGGCTGTCGCCAACGCGTCCGTGCATTTTGTAAGCGAGCCCGCTTGTTGTGCATCCGCCGGCAAGTCGTCCTTCATGATCCAGTGCCAACAATCCGATGGTGTCGTGGTTTTCAATGTTGATGACGGGTTTATAATCAGAAGTTTCCCGCCAACGTTCCCAGGCCTTACGTGCTTGCTCGGTGAGCAATTGCGTTTTCGGCATGCCCAATTCGCGGGCAAACTGTTCTGCACCTGCGCCGGCCAACATCACATGGGGCGTATCCTCCATGACCTTTCGTGCCAAGCTGATCGGGTGAGCAACCTGTTGAACAAAACAAACGGAACCGGCATCACCGCGATGATCCATGATGCAAGCATCCAGGGTGACGTGTCCGTCGCGATCGGGCAATCCGCCAATGCCTACGCTGAGTCCTTCTGCATCGGCCTCCACCAAGCGAGCTCCCGCTTCGATCATGTCCAAGGCCTTCCCACCGGCGTCCAACGCTGCAAATCCGGCATCGTTTGCCAGCATGCCGTGATTCCAAGTTGAGGTCATTACTGCCACACCATGTTCAACAGGAGGGAGGGTGCCATTGCTCGGGTTTGCTGAGGAGTTGGACCATGCCTTGGACCACAAAGCGCCGATGCCGAGTGTGCTGGCTACGGCTGCAGAATTTCGCAGGAACGCGCGTCGATTGGATGCCATGCACCTAAGGTCGCAAAATTTTGCTTAGCACGGAGGGTTGTTTTTTGGGCTTCCAACGCAGCAATGCGAATACCAGCCAAGGGAGTACAAACAAATCGGCAAGCACCGCGAGGAGCAGGGTGAGCGAAATCAGCACCCCGATGTAAAAGGTGCCCAGAAAACTGCTCAATGCCAATGTGATGAATCCTCCGCAGAGAATGATGCTCGTGATGATAATCGCCTTTCCTGCGCTCATGAACGTTCTCTTCACGGCGTAGACCAGTGTCCTTCCTTTGGCCAATTGAAGTCGCAATTTGCTGATGAAATGAATGGTGTCGTCTACGGCGATGCCAAAGGCGATGGTGAAGATGATGCTTGTTGAGAGTTTCAGGTCGATGCCGGCCCATCCCATGACTCCGGCGATCATGAGCAGCGGAAGAAAATTGGGTAGCAAGGCAATTACCACCATGGAAACGTTGCGGAACATCACGCCAGCGATCAAGGCCACAATGAAAAACGCGATGGACAGACCCAGGGTCATGTCGCTCGCCAAGGACCCGACATTGAGGTCGATGAGGCGCGCTGTCCCAGTCATGCGGAGTTGCAGTGGCGATTCTGGAAATGTATCTGCGTGCCATTGGTGAAAGTCCTCAGATTTTTTGCGGAAATGCTGTGCCCCTAAATCCGGTAATTTTCCCGAAAATTCGGAGGGATTGGGTGGCTTCGTCGACGACCAAGTTCCACGCTTCATCGCCTCCCACACGGCGTGTTTGTTCGACGATTTTGTCGATTTCTCGTTGGGAGCGAGGAACGCGATGAAATCCTGCTTGGTCACCGTGATTCAGCCGATTGATCTGGGCAAGGAGCCGATCGCTGCTCACGATGGACCCAACGCCGTAGTGCGCTTCAAGGTAGTCCGTAATGGCAGCCATTTCCATTTGGACTTCCCGATCCATGATGCTCAGATCTTCAGGGATTTCCACAGCCAACTCAAAAGGGCGCACACCGGCAAACCGATGCTCAAAGAACTCAAACTCGCGTCGAAACGGGTCGTCTTCGGCGAGGTCTTCCAAGAGTACATTGTCGATTTTGATTTGCAGCGCCCCAGCGACTGCCACACCGCAGAGCACGACAGTGACCACCGAAATGGCCCGGGGATTGCGCAAAACGCGCCGAAACCCAAAATGCAATCTTTGATTCCACCATACACCCCGACCGCTAGAAGAAACGGAAGGTGCAGGATACAAAATCATTACGGCAGGCAGCAACGAAAAGGCCAAAACATAGGCCACACCCACTCCAGCCGCCGCATAAATCCCAAAGTCCCGAATGGGCACTACCGAGGACGTAGTCAAGGTCAGAAACCCAACGGCTGTGGTCACGGTAGTCAAAAATGTGGCCAGTCCGACCTCTTTGAATGCTGCACGAATGGCCCCCATTTGAGATTGGCCTTCCCTCAATTCCTCGTAATACCGGGACAGGATGTGCACGACGTCGCTAATACCCACCACAAAAATGATCGTCGGCAAAACAATGGTCATGACATCGATGGATTTCCCGGTTAACTCCATGATGCCCAGGGTCCACAATCCGCTGAGCAGAACGACCAAAAGTGGAATCGCCACGCCCCATGCGCTTTGGAAGGCGATGTATAGGAAAAGAATGAGTATGCAGACCCCGATTGCCATGAACAACATCACTTCACGTTGCATGACATCCACGTAGTATTTCTGAGCGACTGCCCGACCGGCCACATGGGTTGTATGCGGC
>JBMSHA010000223.1:0-3633 GCA_049416245.1 Flavobacteriales bacterium
ATAACTCCTGCTACAAGATTTTCCGTATCATCTCCCAACAACGCACTTGCATTCAAATTCACTTGGGCATGGAAGATGCCCGGTATCATCAGGAGCATGGCGCCCTTCAACAAGTTCTTCATGATGGAAAAACCCCAGAAGCTTGAAAGGGTTGCACTGTCGTACAAATTCGACCGTGCGTAATTTCAATTACAACAAATAATTCATCGACGAAAAGGACGAGTGGCCGCCCCCGATGACATCCACCATCAAGTCTTTTTGATCCGTTGAGCATGCGACCAGTGTGCGTATGGAAAACGACCGCAACGCCGCCTTGACACTTAAGGTGCTCACTGCACTGTCCTTTCGCCCCGTAAAGGGCAAGGCGTCCGGCCCCCTTTGACAGGACGCGTTGATGTTGACTCGGCAGACCTGGTTCACGAGGTGGTCAATGCACGTTCCAGCGGTCTCAGCACTCTGCGTAAAAATACTCACCTGTTGGCCGTAATTGCTTTCCGCAATGTCTGTCAAGACCTCTTCGAAGTCTTCAAACTCCAGCACGGGACAAACAGGTCCAAATTGCTCCTCCTCAAAAAGTTTGGTATCGCGCGAAACAGGAAATAGAATGGCCGGGAAGAACATGTTTCCCTCTACCGCTCCTCCCCGTTCATTGACCACTTCAGCTCCTTTCTGCACACATTCTTCCACGTAGTCTTGCATGTAACCCGCCTTGCCTCGCTCGGGCAAGGGGGTGATATCGGCATTCTCGAACGGGCTGCCCCACGTCAGGGCATCCGTCGCCGCTGCGAAAGCCTCCAAGAATTGCGCCCGAATCGACTTGTGTACGTAAATGACTTTCAACGCCGTGCACCGCTGCCCATTGAAACTCCACGCCCCCTTCACACATTCTTTGACGGTCAATGCAATGTCGGCGTCGTTGAAGATGACCGCTGGGTTTTTGGCCTCCAACCCGAGTACCTGACGGACCCGATTTGGTTTTGGATGCTGCGAAATCAGCGCATTGCTGCTCTTACTGTTTCCAATGAGCGCCAACACGTCCACCTTGCCCGTTTGCATGATGGGAGTGGCCAAAGTGCGTCCCCGACCAAAAATCACATTCACCACTCCGGGAGGAAAACTCTCCGCAAACGCTTCGAGCAACGGCGTGATTAACAAGACCCCGTATTTCGCCGGCTTGAATACGCACGTATTTCCCATGAGCAACGCCGGCAACAACACGCAGAACGTCTCATTCAAAGGATAATTGAATGGACCCAAGCACAGCACAACTCCGATCGGGCCCCGACGAATTTGGGCGAGGGTGCCCTCGACCGACGTGATATGAGAACCTTCTCGATGGAGATTCTTGTACTCGTCAATGGTATCACGCAAGTACTCCACCGTGCGGTCAAATTCCTTCTCAGCATCCGAGCGCTTCTTGCAAATTTCCCACATCAGCAAGTCCACTACCTCATCCCGCTTTGGAATCATCATGGAGATGAATTTTTCCATGGCGGCAATGCGCACACTTGCGGGAGCAGTGGGCCATGCGCCGCGGCCGTGATCGTATGCAAGCCGGGCGCTTTCCAAAGCTTCCAATCCATACTCAGCCGTCATTTCCGGCGTGGAACCCAAATAGCTCGGGGCATCCGAGCCAGGTTCGACAATGGGACTGTAAACTGGTGCCATGGTGCCAGACCAATCGCTCAAGCCGCCGTTGATCAGGTAAGAAGTATGCTCCCGAACCGGGATGGGATTTGGAATTGTCATGGTTTGATAACCAACGCATTGCACAATTGTTTCCGAAAGACTCCCCCCGGAAACAGCACGGGCACAAACCCGTCTTTTGCCGTCATGAACCGTCCAATATTCGTGTTACTCGAAAGGAATCCCAACGTGCAGGCCAGCGGCAAAATGCGCACCATGACTATCCAAGGCGTATTCCAATGAAGGTCCAATATCGAGCCGACCTAAGCCAAATTCCCTCACCACTTCCAAGTGAACGGCCCATCCCATCTCCCGTTCGTGACCATCCGATGTTTCTTCTTCCTCAATGGCCACTCCCGGAGCGATTACGAAGTGGAGTGCTGGAATCGGCGTCCATTGGCCCACTGCACTGTAGGTCTGGTGCTTGTGCTCATCCAAAATGAATTCTGCGCCGAAACCCAAACCGAACGGACTGTCATTCAAGCGTTTGATGTAATGTGCGTGCAAGCCCATCTTGGCCCCGGGCTCTTCACCGCCTTGGAACCACACCGGCGCGATGCTCAGCCCCAATTCCTGCGCATGAAAATGATCATCATGCTCCGTGCAATGGTCATGATGGGGTTCTTGAGCACAAATAACCCCATACATGAGGAAAAATACAGCAGAAAACAAGGTGCGTTTCATGGGATTTATTTGATGTCAAAGAAAAAAAATACATTCTAAAAAGAATCATTGAAAACTATTTGTGACGCAATCAAGACAGTTGATTGAACAAGTATAATTTTGCGCCATGAACGAACTTATCGCTTGGTTAAGCCAACCCTGGCCCTGGTACATTTCCGGACCGATAATCGGACTGATGGTACCGTTACACTTGATTTTATTGAATCGAACGTTTGGTATCAGCTCGTCGTTTCGCCACATGTGTGCGGCGGTCGTGCCGAATAACCTCGACTTCCTCAAGTATGATTGGAAATCCGAAAGTTGGAATTTGGTATTCGCCGTGGGCATCCTCCTCGGGAGTTTTCTTGCCTTCCAATTCTTGTCCACGGGTGAACCCATTGCCTTGAGTGAAGCAGCCATTGAACGCATGAAAGGGTTTGGATTGACGGATCTTTCAGGTCAACACCCCAGTGAAATTTTCCAATGGTCGCTGCTAGGCGATTGGCGAACGCTGTTGTTTGTAATCGGAGGCGGCTTTTTGGTCGGTTTCGGAACGCGATATGCGGGCGGTTGCACTTCCGGTCACGCCATCATGGGGTTGAGCCATTTCCAACTGCCTTCCTTTGTGGCCGTCCTCGGCTTTTTTACCGGTGGTCTGCTGATGTCGTGGGTCATTTTACCTCTCATTTTTGCGTAATCCTGAATCCATGAAAAACATCCTTTCCCTCCTCCTCGGAACGTTGTTCGGCATCGTATTGGTCAAGGCCGAGGTCCTCTCGTGGTTCCGGATTCAAGAAATGTTTGCCTTCCAAAGCATCCACATGTACGGAATCATCGGCTTGGCTGTGGTGGTCGGCGCGTTGAGTGTATTCATCATTCGCAAACTCGAAGCCAAAAGCATCGAAGGCAATGTGATCGAGCTGAAAGACAAAGCCCCCAACTACAAATCGGATTACTTAGGCGGCACCATTTTCGGCCTCGGCTGGGCCATGACCGGTGCCTGCCCCGGACCGATGTATGCATTGATCGGGAGCGGAACTACGGTGATGGTTTTGGCTGTTGTCATGGGCGTGATTGGCGTGCTCACGTATGCGGCGCTGCGCAGCAAATTGCCGCACTGACGAATCACCGGCTGCTTTGTATTTCGGAAGGTTTTGGCTTAACATTGGCCGAAACCTAACCCTTTACCGATGAAAAACACCCTGCTCTTTACGCTAGTCGGCGGACTGATTTTGTTCGTTTGGCAATTCCTGTCTTTTGCGATGCTGAATCTGCACGGTTCAG
>JBMSHA010000224.1:0-3619 GCA_049416245.1 Flavobacteriales bacterium
ACTGGAACCACCTTCACAATCAACCATTCGGGCTTGTTCACAATGCGAGAATTGGCATCCCGGAAGGATTCCACCACCTGCAATCGCTTCAATGCTTCGCTTTTGCGTTGCTGAGAAGTCTCGGTATTCGCTGAGTGACGTAAATCGTATGACAACTCATCCAAGTCGAGGTTGGCGAGCATGTCGTGCAACGCCTCTGCCCCCATCTTCGCTACGAATTTGTTGGGATCTTTGTCGTCGAGGTATTGGTTCTCCTTCGGCAATGTTTCGAGGATGTCCAAATACTCTTCTTCGGTCAAAAAGTCATTCACCGCGAGCTCACTGTCTTCTGGACCCTTCGCAATTCCGGGCTGAATGACAACGTAGCGCTCGTAGTAAATGATTTGGTCGAGCTTCTTTGAAGGCAAACCAAGGAGGTAGCCAATTTTGTTCGGTAAGCTCTTGAAGTACCAGATGTGCGCAACAGGCACTACCAACTGGATGTGGCCCATGCGCTCACGACGCACTTTCTTTTCAGTCACCTCTACGCCACATCGGTCGCAAACGATGCCTTTGTATCGGATTCGCTTATATTTTCCGCAGTGGCATTCAAAGTCCTTGACGGGACCGAAAATGCGCTCACAGAACAGGCCATCGCGTTCGGGCTTGTACGTCCGATAGTTGATGGTCTCAGGTTTCAATACTTCCCCGTGGGATTGCTCGAGAATCATCTCGGGCGATGCCAACGAAATGGTGATGGTATTGAAGTCGCTCGAAAGCTGTTTTGGTTGCTTTTGCTGAAACATGAATGGCTATTCTATGCGGTAATCAATCTAGTGAAATGGTCAAGCCGAGTCCACGCAACTCGTGGAGCAAGACGTTGAAAGATTCGGGGATGCCTGGTGTCGGCATATTGTCCCCTTTGACGATGGCTTCGTAGGCTCGAGCACGTCCCATGACGTCGTCCGATTTGACCGTCAGGATTTCTTGCAAGATGTTGGCGGCACCGAAAGCTTCCAATGCCCATACCTCCATCTCACCGAAACGCTGGCCTCCAAACTGCGCCTTACCGCCAAGAGGCTGCTGCGTAATCAGCGAGTAAGGGCCGATTGAACGGGCGTGCATCTTATCATCGACCATGTGGCTCAGCTTGATCATGTAAATGATGCCCACTGTTGCCGGTTGATCGAATCGCTCACCGGTTCCACCATCGTAGAGGTACGTCACTCCGCATTCGGGAACACCTGCCTCGTTGGTGATTTCGGTAATTTGATCCAAACTCGCTCCATCAAAAATTGGCGTTGAGTACGTGCGACCCAAATTCATGCCCGCCCATCCCAAGACTGTTTCGTAAATCTGCCCGAGGTTCATACGCGACGGTACGCCCAATGGGTTCAACACGATGTCCACAGGAGTCCCGTCTTCAAGGAATGGCATATCCTCTGCACGGACAATTTTGGCAACAATGCCCTTGTTTCCGTGACGTCCAGCCATCTTATCTCCGACCTTCAGCTTGCGCTTCTTCGCAACGTAAACCTTGGCAAGCTTGACGATGCCGGTTGGAAGTTCATCTCCGACGGTGACTTGGAATTTCTGACGCTTGTAAGCACCCAAGACATCGTTGTACTTCAAGTGATAATTGTGAATTACACGACGTACCAACGCGTTGTTTTCATCGTCGCGCACCCACCCATCGCTGTTGATGGTCAAGTAATCCAAACTGGTCAGGATTTTTTGCGTGAACTTCACACCCTTCTTGACCTGTTCTTCCTTGTAGTAGTTATTGACCCCTTGGCAAACCTTGCCGCCTACCAATTTCATCAACTTCTCGACGAGCACCTTCTTCAAGTTTGCCGCCTCGATGTCAAATTCTTTGTCGATTGTTTCCAAGACGGCTTTATCAGCCGCTTTTGATTTGCGGTCCTTGATGGCGCGCGAAAAGAGCTTTTTGTCGATGACAACGCCTTGTCCTGATGGTGGCATTTTCAAGGAAGCGTCCTTTACATCACCGGCCTTGTCGCCGAAGATTGCGCGCAAGAGCTTCTCTTCTGGACTTGGGTCTGACTCTCCTTTTGGTGTGATTTTACCAATGAGGATGTCTCCTTCCTTCACTTCCGCTCCAATTCGAATCAATCCGTGCTCATCCAAATCGCTTGTTGCTTCTTCGCTCACGTTCGGAATGTCGGCGGTCAATTCTTCCACACCACGCTTGGTGTCACGCACCTCCAACACATACTCATCGATGTGCAATGATGTGAATACATCCTCACGGACAACGCGTTCGTTGATGACGATTGCGTCCTCAAAGTTGTATCCCTTCCAAGGCATGAAAGCTACACGCATGTTTTGCCCCAAGGCCAATTCTCCATTGTCCGTTGAATAACCTTCAACCAGGATTTGACCTGCTTTCACCACTTGACCCTTTTGGACCAAAGGCTTCAAATTCATGCACGTGCCTTGGTTGGTCCGCTTGAATTTCGGGATATCAAGGACGTTAATCGCCTCTTCGAATGAGACCAATTCATCCATTTCATCCCGATCATATTTGATGTGAATCTCATTCGCATCAACGAATTCAACCACTCCGTCCGCCTCAGCGCGCAACAAAATCCGCGAATCTTCAGCAACAGAACGCTCCAGACCCGTTCCTACGATGGGAGCCGCAGGACGCATCAAAGGCACCGCCTGTCGCATCATGTTCGACCCCATCAAAGCACGGTTTGCATCATCGTGCTCCAAGAATGGAATCAACGAGGCAGCGATGGATGCGATTTGGTTGGGCGCTACGTCCATGTAGTGCAACTCATTGGGAGCGACCTGTGGGAAATCACCTTCCAATCGAGCTTTTACGATGTTGTTCTCGAATTTGCCGTCTTTCGACACGGGCGCGTTGGCCTGTGCAATCAAGTTTGCATCTTCATCTTCCGCCGAAAGGTATACGACATCGTCAGGGCTCGTCGATACCTTGCCATTTTCCACTTTACGGTAAGGTGTTTCGATGAATCCGAGTCGGTTTACTTTGGCGTACACACACAATGAACTGATCAATCCAATGTTCGGCCCCTCCGGAGTTTCAATGGTACAGAGTCGTCCGTAGTGAGTGTAGTGCACGTCACGAACCTCAAAACCAGCGCGCTCACGAGACAATCCGCCTGGTCCGAGTGCCGAAATACGGCGCTTGTGCGTGACCTCACTCAACGGATTGGTTTGATCCATAAACTGAGACAACTGGTTCGTTCCGAAAAAGCTGTTGATGACGGAGCTCAATGTTTTCGCATTGATCAAATCCGTTGGCGTAAAGACCTCATTATCGCGAACGTTCATGCGCTCACGAATGGTACGCGCCATCCTAGCAAGTCCAACACCAAACTGGCTGTAGAGCTGCTCTCCTACCGTTCGAATTCGGCGATTCGACAAGTGGTCGATGTCATCAACATCAGCGTTGGAATTAACCAAATCCAACAAGTACTTAATAATAAGTAAGATGTCATCCTTGGTCAACGTGCGGTCTTGCACGTCCTCCTGAATATTCAACTTGCGGTTGATACGGAATCGACCTACCTCTCCCAAATCATAACGCTGCTCGGAGAAGAACAACTTGTCAATCACTCCACGGGCCGTGTCCAAATCTGGCGGCTCA
>JBMSHA010000225.1:0-3614 GCA_049416245.1 Flavobacteriales bacterium
CTCGGTTGATTTTCGTCAACGTGGGCGTGTTCACGTTGATTTTGACGCTTCGTTTGCTCGGAACTTTGGGTGTGATCGATGAGTCCAATATCATTGGTGTTTACGGGCTGGCTTCGGGCTGGAGGGGAGATGTTTTAGTTCAGCGTCCCTGGTCCGTGTTGACCCACATGTTTGTACACGTGGACATTTGGCATTTGGCCATGAACATGCTTTGGCTTTATTGGATGGGCCGATTGTTTGTAGTGCAGTTCGGTTCGAGGAGGCTGCTGAGCACCTATTTTGTCAGTGGTTTGGCTGGGTTTGTCCTTTACGCTGTGGCGTCCAATGTTTTTCCTGGACTGCAGCAAGGCACGTACGCATATGGGGCGAGTGCTGCGGTGATGGGGATCATGACCGCCACCGCCACTGCACAACCCAACTATATCGTACGCCTTTTCTTGCTCGGTTCGATTCCGCTGAAATACCTCGCAATTGGTTGGGTGTTACTGGATTATTTTGCCCTCGGTAATGGGGCCAATACAGGTGGGAATTTGGCGCATTTGGGAGGGGCGGCCTTTGGTTATGTGATGATCAAGCAAGCGGCGAATGGGCGCGACTTCGTGGGATGGTTTGAGCGACTGATGGATGCCGTCGTGGGGCTTTTTCAAAGCGGAAGTTTTCCCAAAAGACGCAAGAAAACGCGATTTCGAAAGGTTAAAGATTCACGAACCACGCGAGTCAAAAGCGATGATGAATTCAACCGAGAAAAACGGGAGCGAAGCGAGCGCATGGATGCGATTTTGGATAAAATTTCCAAGCACGGCTACGACAATTTGACCGCAGACGAGAAGGAATTTTTGTTTCGGCAATCGAATCCATGACAGCTGCGAAGAGATCTAAAAAAACCAAGGCGTTTTGGCCTATTCTCCTGTGCCTAACCGGATTGACCGGGTCGGGGTTGGGGATCGTGGGGGTCTACGTCCCCCCAGTGGATTCTGCGATTTGGGCCCTCTTTGGTTTGGTATTTCCTTTCAGTAGCGGCGTGTTGATGCTCGGAACGGCTGGCGCTTGGGTGAAGCGACGGTGGACTTGGGGAATGATCGGTCTGTTGACGTTGGTGATTTGCTTGCCCCAAGTCACATCGACTTGGGGTGGGCTGAGCTCTCCGAAAATCGAGGCGATGGAAGGGGAAAGAGAGTTGCGTGTGTTGACTTGGAATGTCAGGCAATTCAACCGGTATGGTTGGATTGAGCGCGCGGATGTGCGCGACTCCATGTTGGCATACCTGGCTTCTCAGGAGGCGGATGTCATCTGCTTGCAAGAGTGTTTTTTGGAAGACAGTCGGAATCCGTGGATGTCCGCCGACCGACTCAAAAAGTCAACTGGACTTTCGCATTGGCAGGAGGAATTCAAGCTGGGCCGCGGACAAGATAAATTATTCGGGTTGGCGGTGCTTTCGCGGTATCCGATTTTGAACAAGGAAGCCATTCGTTTTGATAACGATAAGAACAACAGTGCGATGCATGTGGACCTGCTTATCAACGGAGATACCGTGCGGGTGTTCAATTTGCATCTGAGCAGCATCGGATTCGAGAAGGAAGATTATGAGGCGGCGCGAAACGTGGGAGATGAAGCGAATCGCATTCGCCTTTTTACGCGCCTCGCGAATGCTTGGAACAAACGAGCGGTGCAAGCGGAGGTGGTGGGAGATGCCATCTTGGTCAGTCCGCATCCCACCGTGGTTGCAGGAGACTTCAACGATACCCCCGTTTCATATGCTTCACAACAAATGCGGTGCGAATTGAATGATGCATTTGCGGCTGTCCGCCCGCAAAACGCCTCGCTCCTGGGTTCGACGTACATTGGAGATTTGCCTTTCTTGCGCATCGATCAAATTTGGGCAAGCGAGGAATTGCATGTGCGCCAATACATCACGGGGGACGTTGAGTTGTCGGATCATCGCCCAGTATGCGCGGTATTTGAACTCGCGACTTCGGAGGATTGAGTCAAACGCTGGAAGGCTTCGCTGCTGCTCGCTCACGCAGCCGTTCGACGCCGGCGATGTGCATGGCGATAAGCAAAAATCCATACACCAAATCATCCGCCGGCATGGTGAAGATGCGCCAACCGGTGTTGTGACCTGCGTGGTACCAAACAATTTGGTCCAAAATCGTTTCGGCTTGCTGGTGCAATGCCGGAAATTCCCAAAATGAAAGACCGGTTAAAACACCGTTGGAAATCACAAACGGGACGAGTAACACGAAATATGCCAACCACAAATCTGCCATGAACGGTTTGGTGTTGCGAGTCGCCCAAATCAACCAAAACAGGGTGTATACACTGGTCAAGGTGATGTAGTACCTCGGAAAAAACCCAAAGATGAGCGCAGCGCAAATGAGGATGGCCCCGAAATTGAGCGTGGTATCCGCATCCTTGAATGGGTTGCGTTTGACGTAATGTTGGAGCGAAAAATAGGTGAACACACTGGCGTACGGGATGCAAAAAAAGAAGAGCCATTCTTCGATGGGCAAGCCGAAAAGTTCAGGGCCCAACAAGTAATCGGGATTGAATGCCCAGATCCCGGCTTTTGTAAAAATCACATCCCATAGGATGAAGAACGCACCGACCGAAAGGTTGACCGGCAGGAAATACTTCCACTGCTTGTAGAATTGGACGTTTTTATCAAAGCTCAAGAGCAAGGGCAACGCGAGGACGCACAAGTCCACCGTCAGATACAACCCCTTGAATGCGTACCACTCCATCAGCTAACGTGTGCTTGGCGTTTCGAGCGCATCGCCTTCCGCGCATCAACGAAGTACTTCCACGGAACCCACAACATGCCGAAGCATTCGCCCTCTTCTTTGCTCAAATGCTTGTGGTGCACCTTATGCGCTTTGCGGATGGCCATGAGGTAAACATTTTCCGTTCTCGTGAAAATTTTGAAGCGCTGGTGGATGAAGATATCGTGGACCAAAAAATACGCTGCGCCGTAGAGTGCGATTCCGGTCCCGATCCACACCCGGAAGTCGCCTCCCGCCATCGATCCGGTGATGAAACACCAAGCGCTCGGTACGGCAAAAATCAAAAAGAAGGCATCGTTCTTTTCAAAGAAACCGGGTTCGTGTACGTGGTGGTCTTCGTGAAAATACCACATCAACCCGTGCATCAGGTATTTGTGCGCAAACCACGCGACGCCTTCCATCGTGACGAAAGTAGCGAGTACAATGAGGGCGGGAGAAAAGGCAGTTAGCGCGTCCATGGGAACCAATTCAGAAAAACGAAGAAGAATACAAAGATGGCAACAAGCAAGCCCGGCCCGATGTTTTCACCGGATTTACGTGGAAGCAAATAAAAGAGGAACGAAACCGCCCACCACGTTCCGTAGTTGAGCCACGGCACTTCCACACCTTCCCATGCCCACCAGCCTGCTTGAATCGCGACCGGCTCGATCATGCTGTCGAACAGGGTCATCAGCGTAGCGGCCAATGCCGCACGGAGCGCCGTTCCAGCGAAGCCTCGATCCGACCAGGCGCGCCATCGCATCAACCGGTCCGTCCAATGCCCGCATCCCAGCAGCGACACCCACCACAACACCCCGAGAATCAGGGGTACTCCGGCCACCATCGGCCCCAATG
>JBMSHA010000226.1:0-3542 GCA_049416245.1 Flavobacteriales bacterium
CAGCCAAATGAGGACGCTTTTGGCCTTGAGCCAAGCGCTGATCGACGAGTTCTTTGATTTCTTGTTGGATGACGAGGGAAGTCGCTTTTCCGTCAATAATTTGCATCGTTCGGCTTTTAATGGGTTAACGGCCCAGTGCAGATAGTCCGGCCATTCGACTTCGCTTTCCGCCTTGCCCTTTGGTCATCAAGTGCATCATTTTTTTCATGTCTTGGAACTGCTTGAGCAAGCGATTCACCTGGGTCACATCGGTCCCTGACCCTTTGGCAATGCGTTCTTTTCGGCGTGCATCGATGATTTCGGGTTTGGATCGTTCTTCAGGCGTCATGGACTGGATAATGGATTCAACCTGTTTGAATGAATTGTCATCCAACTCAATGCCTTTGAGCGCTTTGGACATGCCGGGAATCATACTCATCAAATCTTTGATGTTGCCCATTTTCTTGAGCTGTTGGATTTGATTTAAGAAGTCTTCTAAGTCGAATTTGTTTTTTCGAATCTTAGCTTCAAGTTGAGCAGCTTCCTTTTCGCTGATGACCTGTTGCGCTTTTTCGACCAAAGAAACGACATCGCCCATGCCGAGAATGCGATCCGCCATCCGATTCGGGTGGAAGGTATCCAGAGCATCCATCTTTTCGCCTACTCCAACAAATTTGATGGGCTTGCCAACGACGGAGTAAATGGCCAAAGCCGCACCGCCTCGGGTATCACCGTCCAATTTTGTCAAGACCACTCCTGTAAAGTCCAAAACGTCATTGAATGCTTTCGCTGTTCGAACGGCGTCTTGTCCTGTCATGGCGTCCACTGTGAAAAGAATCTCGTGGGGTTTGATCACATTACGGACCTCAGCAATCTCCTGCATCATGGCTTCGTCAATGGCCAAGCGCCCCGCGGTATCTACAATGACGGCATTGAATCCATTGGATTTAGCGTGTTGAAGTGCATTGGTTGCTATTTGCACGGCATTTTTGCTCCCGGGCTCTGCGTAAACATCAATCCCGATACTTTCTCCGAGAACTTGCAATTGGTCAACTGCAGCCGGTCTGTGTACGTCGCAGGCAACCAATAAAGGCTTTTTTCCATGTTTATCGCGCAAAAGTTGAGCGATTTTGCCGGAATGGGTTGTTTTGCCCGCCCCTTGAAGTCCGGCCATAAGAACCGTGAATGGATTGCCAGAAGGGGTAAAAGGCGCTGCAGCGGAGCCCATGAGCTCGGTGAGCTCTTGGTGGGTGATTTTGACGAGAAGTTGCCCAGGTTTGATGGAGGTGAGTACTTCTTGACCCAGAGCCTTTTCCTTGACGCGCTGCGTAAAATCCTTTGCAGTCTTGTAATCTACGTCGGCATCCAATAACGCTTTTCGCACCTCTTTTAACGTCTCTCCGACGTTCACTTCGGTTATCTGACCGTGCCCTTTTAGGACTTGAAAGGCCCTTTCAAAGCGTTCTTGAAGGTTATCGAACATGTTTTTTTTAGTGCAAATTTAACATCTGAAACCGTGATTATACGAGGAAATTTGACTTCGTTGAATTGGGTAATTTTCTCGATTGAAATATTTTTCTAATCGATGTGTTTGTTTCTAAGCACGATATTTCGTAATTTTCGGTTGCTTAACCTAGGAATGATGCAGACGAAATTTTTTTCCATCTTGCTCGGATTGCTTGTAGGATTCACAAGCTTCTCCAGCCCTTTAGTTGCTCAAACAGCATGTTTTGGTTCTGACTCCGGTGCAAATGCACCTGCCGGCTTCCATTTGGAAGTAGAGGCATTCGCCACGTTTGATGGCACTGAGTCGTCCCCAGCAGTTGCTGCTTTAGCAGGATCAACAACTTACCGTATTTACCTTGAAACAGGGTCCAGCATGGATTTTGTTTCTGCTGTATACACGGACGGTGCAGCCGGTGAAGTTCAACTGACAACCAGCACTTCGTTCTACATGAACGAATTTGGTGGCTTGACAGTGAATGACATCAATCCAGGCTTGTTCTCGTTCTTTCCAGCACTGGAATATGATAGTTACGTAACCATCGGATTGGACTCCGAAGCTGAGGGAGGTGAATCTTCAATTGCATTATTCGGTTCAGATTCATGGGGCCCCAGTTTCCTCGCAGGGAACAATTTGAGCATTGATGCTTCAAATGCACCTGCAGGTAGCGGTTGGTCAGTCCCTGCAGCTGCTGTTAACGGTTATGCGGGTGATGATCAGCGTGTCATGTTGGCTCAGGTAACTACAGACGGTGAATTGAACGGAACCCTCTTTGTCGAATTTGTTCTGGACGGAGCGGCTGAGGCAGCGAGCCATCAGTTCTCTTTCAGCAGTGAATTGTGCGGTTGCACAGATTCTGCGGCTTCAAACTATGCATCAACGGCTACATTGGACGACGGTTCCTGCTTGTATCCCGGTTGCACGGATTCTTCAGCATGCAACTACGATTCAGGTGCCAACACGGATGATGGAAGTTGTGACTACTGCTGTGATGCCGTGACCTCTACAAACGCTGACTACGGCGTAGAAGTTGAGCTCCATGCGGTAGGAGGAATCACTGGACTTCGTACGTATCGTTTATATGTAACCACTGCGAATCCAACTGATGCAGTGTCGGCGGTTACAGGTTATGCAGCATTCCCATTAAATCTTGCCACGACAACTGACTTTTACCAATACCTCGGTCCAGGCGGCGGAGTTACACCAAATGCTTGGCAGTCAGCCTTGACAGTCATTCCAGAATTTGCTGACGGTGCGTATGATTCATATGTAACCATTGGCAATACCGAGATGGCTGATGCCGGTGCCGGTGAAACCAGTGTTCAGACCGTTGAAACTCCTGGTGAGACTTGGCAAGCGGTCTTCGAGGCGGGGGAGGATATCTCAATTAGCACCAGTTCAGGTGGTGGTTGGTTCCTTTCGCCAGGTTCCGTGAGCGGAATCGCTGGTGATGATAACCGGGTCTTGATCGGTCAGTTTACTACGGATGGTTACTTAAGCGGTGACCTCTACGTTCAAGTATTCCCTCAAGGTGACCAATTGGCAAGTGAAGAAATCTATATTTCGTTCACGTCACCATTGTGTGCTTGTACGGATGAAACAGCATGTAATTTCGACCCAACCGCTTTGTGGGATGATGGTTCTTGCCAGGACGGTCCAGCATATTGGGGAGAGAACATTGATTGTGAAGGCAACTGCTTGAACGATGCTGACGGCGATTACGTCTGTGACGAAAACGAAATTGCGGGATGTTTGAATCCCAACGCATGCAACTATGTTGCTGCGCCTACTGATTTGGTAGCGTGTGTCTTCCCAGAAGCAGGTTTGGATTGCGACGGAAATTGCTTAAACGATGTTGACGGTGATGGAGTTTGTGACGAGGACGAAGTGGAAGCTTGCACGGATGCTACGGCTTGTAATTACAATGATGATCCTACGGTAGACTCGGACAACGCATTGTGCGTGTATCCAGCACCTTACCAAGATTGTTCAGGCTCTTGCTTTAATGACGCTGACGGCGACGGAGTTTGTGACGAGGCTGAGGTTGACGGTTGCACGG
>JBMSHA010000227.1:0-3527 GCA_049416245.1 Flavobacteriales bacterium
CTGGTTTGGTCGACCAACACGGGAAGAGCCTGTCCTGATGCATTGTACACATTTACGAAAGCATCAGGTGATGCTTTCTCAATCGTTAGTACGTCATTAGCTGGGTTCGGATAAACCGTCCAATCTGCCTTGTCCAATGATGCTACGTTGTTGATGGGTTCACCAATTACATCCAAAATGTAGCCAGCAAATGAATAAGGCTGAGCCACACCGACGCCGAAAACAGTAACCCAAGCCGCCACGTCCAAGCTCATTTGGAAAACACCTCCAGCGGTAGGCGTGCCTTCAAGGCTGGCGCAGTATTGCGCGCCAGCAATCAACGTGCATGGATCTGGCGAAGAACCCAAGTTGTTGCAAACGATTTCAAGGCCAATATCCTCGAGGGTGTATGATTCCAGGGTCACGGTATCCATGAGCACCACATCCATCAAAATGACTGAGTCCAACGGAAGTTGAAACATGGGGTCGATGGCCGAAGCATCTGTTGGGACCAGAACGTGGAATACGTCGGCGTACGGCACATCAACATAGGCCGTATCAAATTGCTCTCCAACAGAAGCATCAGGGGAAGCTCCCCATTCGGCTTCACCAAAATCGAAGTCAGGTTCGCACTGTGCTTGAACGGTCGCTGCGGCAAGAACAGTCGCAATGAGGGTAATGTATCGCATGGGAATTGAGATTAATTGTTGTCAGAATTCAATTCTGATTCGGTGATTTCCATCACGAGCAAATCGAATCCTTCGGAAGCCGTAGGTACGATGGTCAACACCTTATCCAATTGACTGATTTGAACCAATTTCTCTACCGACGGCTGGAGCCCGGTCAACACGAAGTGGCCTTCGGCGTCTCGGCATTGACGGTTGCCAATGAGCACTGCACTCAGTCCAGAGCTGTCACAGTAACGGGATTCGGACAAGTCCAAGACCATGTATTTCGTTCCTTCTTTGGAAACACGTACGAGTTCGCCTTTGAGCTCAGGCGCGTGCAACGCATCCAACTTTTCCACATGGGAAGTGATGATTGCGATTTGATCGCGGATTTCAGTTGTGAACTTCATGAATCAGATGTATGCTGTAAATATAGAAGAATCGGGTGTCATTTATTCGACGCCAAGAGATAAAGAACGGCCATGCGAATAGCGACGCCGTTTTCAACTTGATCGAGAATGATGGCATGGTCACTATCCGCGACTGCGCTGGAGATCTCCACCCCTCGATTAATGGGGCCTGGGTGCATGATGGTAATCTCTTTATCCAATCGCTCAAGTCGCGCACGGTCAAGTCCAAACCCCAATGCGTATTCACGAAGGGTTGGGAAATACGGCACCGTACTGTCGTCTTGTCGTTCGAGTTGTATGCGCAACATGTTTGCTACATCGCACCAGGCCAAGGTTTCATCCAAATCATGACTCACCTCTACTCCCATGGATGTCATGTGCTTAGGGATAAGGGTCTTCGGACCACAAACACGCACATTCGCACCGAGCAATTGCAAGCACAAAATATTGCTGAGGGCTACCCGAGAATGCCGAATGTCACCGACGATTGCGATGTTCTTTCCTCTGACATCACCAAGCCTTTCTGTCATGCTGAAGGCGTCCAACAAGGCTTGCGTTGGATGTTCGTGGGTCCCATCGCCAGCATTCACAACAATGGTATCCACTTTATTGGCCAAAAATTGGGGGGCACCCGGATGAGGATGACGCATCACGACGAGGTCGACCTTCATAGCCAATATGTTGTTCACCGTATCAACCAGGGTTTCACCCTTTTTGACCGAACTACTAGCCGATGAAAAGTTGACCACATCCGCACTTAACCTCTTTTCGGCCAATTCAAACGAAAGCCGGGTACGGGTTGAATTTTCGAAGAAAAGATTGGCAATGGTCAAATCCCTCAGCGATGGCACCTTCTTGATGGGTCGGTTGATGACTTCCTTGAATTCCTTTGCCGCCTGAAAAATGAGTTCGACGTCACTCAGAGTTAGGCCGCGAATGCCGGTAAGGTGACGAACACTGAGGTGATTCATTCCGGCTTTTCATTTAGGAGCATGACGCTGCATTTGTCTGATCCTTCTTCCTGGACCACTTGCACGTATTCGTAATCGATGCTATCGATTGTTTTGCCTACGTATTGAGGTTCAATCGGGAGTTCACGTTGAAACCTACGATCGACCAAAACGAGCAGTTGGACGGATTGGGGACGGCCATGTGCCAAAAGGGCGTCCATGCCCGCACGAATGGTTCTTCCCGTGAAGAGCACGTCGTCAACTAAAATTACGTGACGGTTCTCAACCAAAAAATCCATGTGCGTTGAGGAAGGATTCAAAGGCTTTTCTCTTCGCCTGAAGTCATCTCGATGAAAGGTCACGTCCAATCCGCCACAATTGATCTGCACGTCAGGGAGAAGCTCGTGAAGACGACGCTGCAGTACCTGGGCAAACCAATAGCCGCGGGGTTGAAGACCGATAAGATCAGAGTGATTGAAATCATGGTGTTCGAGCAGCTGGTGTGCCAACCGGTCAACCACACGCTCAAAGAGCGCTTCATCCATGAGGACTTGTGCAACCATCGCATGCAAAGATACGGGCAAAGAAAAAGGGAAACCCACAGGGCCTCCCTTTTTTCCATATTCGTAGGAATTGAGTTACTTCTCTTCTTCCGGTGCTTCTTCAGCTGCGTCAACATCGTCTGCCTTTTTAGCCTTTTTCGCTGGCGCCTTTTTAGCGGCAGGCTTCTTCGCTGCGGCCTTCTTCGCTGGCTTCTTTGGCTCTTCTGCTGACTCTTCAGCGGCTTCAGTTGCTTCAGTTGCTTCTGAGGTTTCCTCTTTCTTCGCAGCAGCCTTCTTAGCTGGAGCCTTCTTAGCTGGAGCCTTCTTGGCTGGCTTCTTCTCTTCTTTGGGCTCTTCAGCCACTTCTGGAGTATCGCTGCCATCCATTTGCTCTTTCAGCGCACTCAACACATCCAAGTCACCAAACGTACTACGTTCGACGCTGGCGTTCACCTCATTCATCATGCGGTTATTGCCTGCTCCTGAACGCGGTTTGCGCTCCTTGGTTGGTGCAGTAGAAGCTGGTGCCTCTTCAAATGTGCGAGTGTGGCTTACCGTGATGCGCTTGGCATTGCGGTTGAATTCGAGCACAACGAAATCCGCTGCTTCTTCAACAGCAACGTTGGACTCGTCTGCCTTGCGGAGGTGCTTCACGTGGCAAGAACCCTCGAGTCCGTATGGCAATGCGACTACCGCTTGGTTGCCGTCCATTTTCACAACGGTACCTGCATGCTTTGACCCTACAGCGAAAATGGTCTCGAAAACTTCCCATGGGTTTTCTTCGAGTTGCTTGTGGCCCAAACTCATGCGGCGATTGTCTTTGTCCAGCTCCAATACCACAACTTCGATTTCATCTCCTACGCTGCAGAACTCAGAAGGGTGCTTAATCTTCTTCGACCAGCTCAGGTCGGAGATGTGGACCAAACCGTCGATGCCTTCTTCGAGCCCGATGAAGGCACCGAACTCCGTCAGGTTCCG
>JBMSHA010000228.1:0-3490 GCA_049416245.1 Flavobacteriales bacterium
ATTCTGGGCGCCAAAAGCCTTGTTTTCACCGGCCAACAAACCCTTCCACCGGTGATTACCGCGATCGGTCCGTACCGCGTAAAAAAGCCGCTGAATTTCGGCATCCGAATTGGTGACGTGTCCGGAAGTTGAGGCCCTGGATAGGCTCAATCCGTGGCTGAAGCCGCCTGTTTGCCAATCCACATGCGCGCGCAATCGCTGCCAATCAAAGCTTCCAATTTCGGCCGAGAAAGAGGCTCGGTTTTCGCTGCGGTTGACGGCTGTCTCCATGTTGATGGCTCCGGAAAACGCCCCGACGCCTGACCACGGTCCTGCACCGGACCGCACCACCTCGACGTGACTCAAGTCTTCGGGATCAACCGGAATGTTCATCAGGTGATGCCCGGTGTGGGGTGCGCTCCAACGCATCCCGTCCACGCGCAAGGCTACCTGCTCAAAAGACCCCCCGCGGATGCTCACATCCGTCTGAACGCCCCAAGCCCCGCGCGACTGCACATCGACTCCGGGAATGAATTCCAACGCTTCCGTAACGGAGGCGCTGGTGCTCCATTCCGCCGGATCCAAAATCACCACCGATTTGGGAGCAGCAAGGGGTGAAGAGTATTGAAAATCGATGCCAACGACAGCCGCTTCGGCCAAAACGACACTGGTGTCAGGTGTTGCATCTTGAGCATTCGCTGCCCACGTCACCGGGAGCATCAAAAAGGCCGCATTCATTGCGTTTTTCATTCGCTTTTTATTCGGCACCAAAGCTACAGCGACAATCGGACATCGGCTTAACTTTGTCCCATGCAACGATCGGAACAAGAAAGGATTCGCCGCGCCTCCCTCGCCGCGCTTCGCGACTTGGGCATAGAGCCTTACCCAGCAGCTGCTTTCAACGTAACGCACCGGTCGAAATCGTTGGCCGCGGCATTCGAGGACGGGTTGGAAGTCACGATGGCAGGGCGCATCATGAGCCGTCGCATTATGGGCAAGGCCTCTTTTGTGGAAATGCAAGACAGCGAGGGCACCTTTCAGCTATACGTGAATCGGGATGAAATTTGCCCGGGGGATGACAAATCCCTGTACAACGATGTCTTCAAGAAATTGCTCGACCGAGGTGACTTCATCGGTATTTCCGGTGTGACGTTTACCACCCAAACCGGCGAGCAAAGTGTCAAAGTGAAAACGATGACTGTGCTGTCGAAATCGTTGAAGCCACTTCCTGCTGTGAAAGTCGATGAAGACGGTAAGGTGCACGATGCATTTGCCGATCCGGAATTGCGCTACCGCATGCGCTATGTCGACCTCGTGGTCAATCCGGGCGTCAAGTCCACTTTTGAAGCGCGCTCGAAAGTCATTCGCACCATACGGGAGTCGTTTGATCGAGCGGGTTGGCTGGAAGTTGATACCCCTGTATTGCAAGCGATTCCGGGTGGCGCGGCTGCGCGACCGTTCATCACCCACCACAACGCGTTGGACATTCCGCTGTACTTGCGCATCGCCAATGAGTTGTACTTGAAGCGCCTGATTGTCGGCGGGTTTGAAGGCGTTTATGAGTTCTCTCGGAACTTCCGAAACGAAGGCATGGACCGGACGCACAACCCGGAATTCACCGTAATGGAACTGTACGTTGCGTACAAGGACTACCACTGGATGATGGAAACCACCGAGCAACTGCTTGCCGACATCTGCCAATCCGTCCACGGCACGACGAAAGCCACGCTTGGAGGTACTGAGATTGATTTTGCTCCGCCTTATCGCCGCGTGACCATGCGCGAGGCCATTTTGGAGCACACAGGCATTGACATCCAGGGAAAGAATGAAGCCGAGTTACGCGCTGCCTGCCAACGTGTTGGCGTCGAAACCGATGATTCCATGGGTAAGGGAAAGCTCATCGATGAGTTGTTTGGTGAAAAGTGCGAGCATCACTACATCCAACCCACCTTCATCATGGACTACCCGGTCGAAATGTCGCCGTTGACGAAAGTGCACCGCGATGACCCCGCTTATACCGAACGCTTTGAGCTCATGATCAACGGCACCGAAGTCGCGAACGCCTACAGCGAGCTCAATGATCCAGACGATCAGCGGCACCGCTTCGAAGAGCAATTGAAATTGGGCGCCCGCGGCGACGATGAGGCGATGTTCATCGATCAAGATTTCCTGCGAGCGTTGGAGTACGGCATGCCGCCCACCAGTGGAATCGGAATCGGAATCGACCGCTTGGTGATGATGTTGACGAACCAAACCTCCATCCAAGAGGTGCTTCTTTTTCCCCAAATGCGACCCGAGGTTTTTGAATCCGGGCCGGATTTAGACGGGTTGAAGGCCCTCGGCATTTCGGAGCACTGGGTTGAGCACGTCGCAGCCGCGGGTTACGAAAGTCCTGCCGCCTTCGAAGGAATGAGTCCTGGCGGATTGCGCGAAAAGCTCAATGGCTTCCGCAAAAAGAACAAATTGGACGTGGCTGCGCTTACCTTGGAGGAAGTTGAATCTTGGTTTGCAGCCGCTCAATCCTGAACCCATGTCCGCACCGTTTACCCAATCCACTGTCATCTCTGTCCTCAAGACGGTGCACGATCCTGAAATACCGGTCGACATCTATGAATTGGGCCTCATCTACGAAGTGAAAATCACGGACGATGCGTTCGTGCACATCGAAATGACACTGACCTCGCCCAACTGCCCTGTAGCCGAAAGCTTACCGGCAGAAGTTGAGGAAAAAGTCGGAAACATCGAAGGCGCGACCGGTGCAAAGGTCAACATCGTATTCGATCCGCCGTGGTCGCAAGACATGATGAGTGAGGAGGCCAAACTTGAACTTGGATTTTTGTGAGTGAATCAACCCCCTCCACCCGCGGTGTAGCCATTTTAGGGAGCACCGGCTCCATTGGAACACAGGCACTCGAAGTGATTCGCGAGCAATCCCACGCGCTCCATGTGGAGGTGCTCACGGCTCATCGCAACGCTGAACTGCTCATCGCCCAAGCCCTCGAATTCAAACCCAACACCGTCGTCATCGGCGATGTCACGCGCCTCGGGGAAGTGAAGGACGTACTGTGGGACGCGGGAATCAAAGTATACGGAGGACCCGAGGCCTTGGAACAAGTAGTGGAAATGGACGGCATCCACGTGGTCCTCACGGCATTGGTAGGAGCTGCGGGATTGCGACCCACCTTACGCGCCATCCGTGCGCGTAAAACCATTGCCCTCGCGAATAAAGAGACCCTGGTCGTTGCCGGCGCCCTTGTCATGGAAGAGGCCCGCGCTGCTGGCGTGGACATTCATCCGGTGGATTCCGAGCACAGCGCCATTTACCAATGCCTCGCCGGTGAAATCCTCAATCCCATTGAGAAAGTTATTTTGACCGCTTCCGGTGGACCTTTCCGGGGCAAATCCCGAGAAGAGTTGCTGCACGTCACCAAAGCACAAGCCCTGAAACACCCGAATTGGGACATGGGCGCCAAAATCACCATCGACAGCGCCTCCATGATGAACAAGGGCC
>JBMSHA010000229.1:0-3448 GCA_049416245.1 Flavobacteriales bacterium
CATCAAGCAACACATCAGTGAATGCCTGGCCTTCACTTCCATTGGGTGTTGTTGCTTGCAAACCTGCGTAAGCATCGACAAATAAGGCCATGGTGGTGTTCCAATCCCCACCCATCAGGAGGTGGGTATCGTACCATGCACCGCAAATGATTTCTCCGTCGGCATGCACTTCACCAACCAAATCCTCCGGATACACCTTTGGGTCTTCATCATAAGCACGGATCCCATTTTCGTTATCGGTGTAAAATCCCTTCCCGATTTCTGCGATGTCGCCTAAGCTCATGGCCCACAAGTCGGCGTACCCCTCTCCCATGGCGCCATTGTTAAAATTCGCCCCCAAGCTGCTGTAGAAGTAGTCGTTGATTCCGTGTCCGTACTCGTGCCAAACCACATCTGCAATCAATGAAGTGGGGTTGCAGCCGCCACCCAAGTCGTAAAAATTCACGCTCTGACCGTCGTAAAAAGCGTTGCACTCACCCGCAACATCGATATTGGTCGGCAGCGACCAATCCAAGTCCGAGAAATCGGGCATAAGGGATTTCATGTGATCGTGGATCAAAGAGACCGAGCGATACGCCGAACGCTCTTTTTTATTTCCCAAATCCGAAAAATCTAAATCGTTGTAGCCATCCGCAAATTGGACACCGAGCATCGGGGTCAATCCGTTGGTGTAGACGGTGCTCCATCGGCCCTGAAGTGGCACTTCGACAAACTCAGGACCGGTCGCATCGCTGATGAATCCACCATCAACGTCCGTGTAAACACTCCCCCCGGGGATGGGCAACTCCAGCCATGGCATCGATAATGTCACGGCCTCTTCATACGGGTAAAACTCGTGGACATCGGCTGAAATCGAGCCACTGATCACCATGGCCGATTCGGCCTCTACAGGGCGATCCAAACCCATGCGTAAAACCGCTCGTTCGGGCTTGCCATTTCCGGCAGCCATGCCCCACTTTCCATCGATGTGCAACACCTGATTTCGGCGCCAAATCACTTCGCCTGTGTGCACGTCCACACCCGTTTCATATCGTCGCGGCACAGCACCTACCCTGCCCGACACCATCCAAACACGGGTAAGGTGCCAATCCAAAGCATCCCCTTCACCGCGGGTTGGAACCCATTGCAATTCCCCGGATTCAACGCCCACCCATTCGTCCATTTCTATGCCCGAAGAGGCGGCCTCTTGCTGAGCCAAATCCGAAAGTGGCTCCAGGCCCGAATCCATTTCAGGTATTTCATACCAATCCGCTCCCCACATCACCAACTGGCCATTCCACCATTTTGTCACGATTTGCCCTCCTTTGACCGGCACGCCCTCGTGGGATTGCCGAGCAAAGGCCCATTCGTGTTGGCCCATTTTGGTTTCTGTTTGCCAATCGCCATCATAGGCTACCCCAAATGCGGCTAAATCACTTTCCACGAAGGCTTGAGCCCGGTCCTCCAACGTTGAACCCGCGACCGCAATCGCCGGACCGAAAGCTCGATGAGGAAGCTCGGATGCAGCACTCATGATGCAACGCCACTTGGGGTGCGACTCCGCCCATTCATACCAAGAAGACTGCTCACGCAATAGCCGTTGCTGCTCTTCGCTGGGGTCATCGTTTAGCGGTTCCATCCGAACTTCAGCCGGATCGATGACGGTCGAAATATCATAGACGGTGTTGTCTTGAGCTGATGCGGAAACTACGATGATGCTCAACAACAACAATTTCAAGAGGTGATTCATGCGCGGTGATTTGGTTTGGGAAGGTAATACACGTCCGCAATTAGAACCGATGGGATAACGTAATTGTTGTAAATTGATGGGCCCTATCATGAAACGATTTCCGATTGGCTGGATGGCTGCATGGGCGCTTGGTCTCTCACTCGCCGGTTGCTCCTCATTGCAAGATCCTGCAAAGCTGCAATGGGTGGAAAGCGAACAGCCCGACTACGGAAATCCGAATCAGTGGCTTTCGCTCCCTTCGCGTCAGGATGCTTCGGATGCCATACCCAAGCGACTGCCTGAACGCTTCGCTGACTTGAGCAAGGACTCCTTGGAAGTGGATGTGTTTTTTGTACATCCCACGATGTACTTCCGGGGACACCATTGGAATGCGCAATTGGACAATGCACCCGTAAATCGTGCCACCGAACGCTCACCCATGCGGCTGCAAGCCAGCGCATTCAACATCGGCGGTCGATTGTATGCGCCTCGTTACCGCCAAGCCCACATCGGCGTTTTCACTTGGCAAGACACGACCAGTTGGAAGGCGCTCGAATTGGCATACGAAGATGTTCGCCGCGCATTTATTCACTACCTCGAAAACTGGAATGAAGGCAGGGGAATCATCTTGGCAGGGCACAGCCAAGGAAGTTGGCACTTGCGTTGGCTGCTCCAGGAATTTTTCGATGGCTCCGCACTTCAAAACCAATTGGTCGTCGCATATGGACCGGGTTTTGATTGGTACAAAACCGATTTTCAGCAGCTTTCGTTTTGCGAGAACCCGGAAGAAACGGGGTGTGTTTGCAGCTGGATGTCATACGGCGCTGGTTATTTTCCTCCATGGCTTGATGCGTCCGAAACTGCTCCGATGTGCACCCATCCCGTTACTTGGAGGCTTGAGGGAGGAAATGCGATTTCCGATCACCAAGGTGTCGTACTCTCTCAAATGCGTTACGCCTTTCCGGCTTCGATTGACGCACGAATCGACCGCGGAATCCTTCAAATTAACCAACCCCAAGTGCCGTTCGGCAAGGCTTTGCAACGCGACAATTGGCATATTGGTGACATCAATTTATTTTGGTTGAACATTCGAGAAAATGCTCGGCTTCGCGCGAAAAACTTCGACGAACACCTGAATTTAAATGACTGATAGCTCAATGTTGAGAACAATCAGCGCAAAACCCTTATATTGCACTTGCATTAAACAACGATTCTGTGAAGGGATACTTTAAATTTCTTGCAGCGCTCTGCGCGATGTGGTTCTCGTTGATGCCACAACATGCGTTCGGTCAAGACGATTCTGAATTTCCTTGCAATGGATTGCCCTACAACATTGATGTGGATTGCGATGGATTTATCAATTTCACGGATCTGACGGCATTCCTTCCTTTTTGGGGTGAAAACTTCACTCCTGATTTGAATTCACTTGACATCGATTTGTCAAATGAACTTCAATACCTGTTCCTCGAAAACGATACGCTTTATTTGATGTTAGCGGATTCCACCACCGTCTACAGTCAAGTCTACCTCGGGTGCGCGGCATGTGAGAATGGATTGAATGGTCTCAGCGCCTATGAACTTTGGTTGGAAGCGGGCAATGTCGGGAACGTTGCCGAATTCTTGGAGAGCTTGATTGGTGAGGCTGGTGCTGAGGGCCCTCAGGGTCCAGCAGGAGCAGATGGAGGGCAAGGGCCTCAAGGTCCAGCAGGAGCAGATGGTGCGCAAGGGCCCCAAGGTCCC
>JBMSHA010000230.1:0-3431 GCA_049416245.1 Flavobacteriales bacterium
CTTCCGTTTGATTATGTAACGCGTGATGCGATCGAGCAGAATCACATCCGTGCGCATTGCAGTCTTAAAATGTCCTTGGAACGTTTCCAATTCCCCAGCGACAGGTGCCTGAATGCTCTGCATACGGTTCATGGTACAAAGGTACAGCCCGCGGGTCCTGCCGCATGTACCTATCTTTGTCGAAAATCCCTCTCATGATATACTCCATGACCGGTTATGGAAAAGCGACGGCGCTCATTGGCACGAGGCGGTACACAGCTGAGTTGCGCTCGTTGAATGGGAAACAGCTGGACCTCAGTGTGCGCTTGCCTTCAGCCTTCCGTTCGAAGGAAATGGATTTGCGAAAGCGCTTGGGCGATGCGGTTGGGAGAGGAAAGTGTGATTTGACCTTGCAATATGTGGTTGAGGGCGTGGAGCCGCGTGAATTGAACAAGCCACTCATTGCGGCCTACCTCAGTGACCTCCGCGATGTGTCGAAGGCGCAAGGATTTCCCGAGTCAGACAATGCGCTTTTGGCCATGGCCATGCGCCTTCCGGACGTGGTCCAACAACCAAAGGAGGATGTTGATGAAGAAGAATGGAGTCAAATTGAGGCCTTGGTGGATGAGGCCATCGAGCATTTCAGCCGATTTCGCGCTGAAGAGGGCCAAACGTTGGAGTCAGAGTTCAAACTCCGCGTTCAAAATATCGTCACATTGCAGGAGGAAATCGGTCCTTGGTTGAAGTTGCGGGTGGAACGCATTCGGGAGCGTATCCAATCCAATTTCCAAGAAATTCAAGATCGCGGACGTTTGGATGAGAATCGTTTTGAGCAGGAGGTTTTGTTTTACATCGAGAAATTGGATGTTTCGGAGGAGTTGGTTCGGCTTGAAGCTCATTGTAATCACTTTGTGGAAGTGCTCCATCAAGGGGTAGGTCAAGGCAAAAAGTTGGGGTTTATCGCTCAAGAGATGGGTCGAGAAATCAATACGTTGGGGAGCAAGGCCAATGATGCCGATATGCAACGAATTGTCGTCCAAATGAAGGACGAGCTTGAGAAAATCAAGGAACAAGTACTCAATGCCCTCTGATAAAAAACGTCGTTCGGTCATCTTTTCTGCGCCTTCCGGTGCTGGCAAAACGACCATCGTTCGCCATTTGTTGGGCTTGCCGGAATTGAATTTAGCTTTCTCCGTAAGTGCTACGACTCGAGCTCTTCGCGGCAGCGAAGTGCACGGTCATGATTACTATTTTTTGTCCCAATCGGAATTCCAGACGCACATCGAAAACGGTGACTTGGTCGAGTGGGAAGAGGTGTACCCTGGAAAATTTTATGGCACTTTGAAATCGGAGTTGGAACGGTTGTGGGAGCAAGGCAAAACCGTGGTCTTCGATGTCGATGTCGTCGGGGGTTCGAATTTGAAAAATGTGCTGGGCGAAGACGCGTTGGCCATTTTCATCCAACCGCCGTCATTGGATGTGTTGCGAAGTCGTTTGGAAGGTCGGGGCACGGAAACCCAGGAGCGCATCGAGGAGCGCATGGCGAAAGCGAGTTGGGAGATGGAACAAAAAGTGCATTTTGACCGCATATTGATCAACGACGACCTTTTGCGTGCTTGCGAAACTGCCGCAGATTGGATTGAAGCGTACACTTTGGAAAGATGATGTTCAGCGCTCCCACGAAAGTCGGTTTGTACTTCGGTACATTCAACCCTATTCACTTAGGGCACCTGATCATTGCCAACCACATGGCGAATTACACTGATTTGGACGAGGTATGGCTGGTGGTAACTCCTTGGAATCCGCAAAAGAGCCCACAGGAAATGATTGGCCAAGCCCATCGTCTGCAGATGGTCCACCTCGCTGTTTCTGAAAATGAAAAGCTCAAAGGGTGCGATGTGGAGTTTGAATTGCCTCAACCGAATTTCACGGCAGCAACCATGCGACACCTTCGGAAAACGCATCCGGGGCTGGAGTTTAGCATCATCATCGGTGAAGACAACTTTGAACGATTGCACACGTGTCAAGCCCATTGGGAATTGGTTCGGGAGCATCAGATTTTGGTTTATCCGCGCCGTTCTTCAGATGATCCGAAACCGGTGCCGCCTCCACTTGATCCTACGGATCGGGTGCCGCGAGACCACCCTCATGTCCATTGGTGTGATGCCCCGATGATCAGCATCTCATCGACTTACCTGCGCGATGCCATTACGGAGCAAAAGGACATCCGTTACTTGCTGCACGATAAGGTGCTGAATTACATCAGCAATAATCACCTGTATGAGTGAGGATTACGTGTTATTGAAGTGATTCATGGTGCGTTCCAATCCGATGCTCGCGAAGGATTCAATGGCCTCCACGCACCGAATCAGGCGCTCTTCCAAGATCGCTTCCTCTTCCGGGCTCCAGTTCCCCAAAACGTAATCGATTTGTTGGCCTCGGTGAAAAGCATCTCCGATTCCGAATCGCAGCCGGGGATACTTGGAGGTGCCGAGTACAGTCTCGATGTTGCCCAGACCGTTGTGTCCGCCTCCGCTCCCTTTTGCTCGGATGCGGATTTTCCCGAATGGTAGGGCCAGGTCGTCTGTCACAACCAGTACGCGTTCTAACGGAATCTTCTCTGCATCCATCCAATAACGGACGGCCTTTCCACTGAGATTCATGAACGTCGAGGGCTTCAATAACACCAATGTGCGCCCCTTAAAACGGACGGTGGACACCTCGCCCAATCGGCCCACTTCGAAGGAAGCTTCGTGATTTTGAGCGATGGTGTCCACCACCTTGAACCCGATGTTGTGTCGGGTTTCCTCATATTCTGATCCCGGATTTCCGAGGCCGACGATGAGGTATTTCATCCGTTTTCGATTTTGGCCCTAGTACGGGACAAGATCTAAATTATTCAGCGCTTTCGCCGCCGTCGTTGTTATCTTCTCCTTCAGCTGCACCGTCATCACCGTCCTCTTCACTGCTTGCAGCAGACATGGCAGCACGGGTACGTTTCACAGCAACGAGCAAAGTTGAATCGTTCAACAAAACCGTACAATTTGGGACTTCGAGGTCACGCACGCGCTTGTTGTCTCCAATTTCAAGGGTAGTAACGTCGATGGTGATTTGCTCTGGCAAATCGTCTGCCAAACCGCGAACTGGGATGCGACGGAACAACATTTGTAAACGACCACCACCAATAACCCCAACAGCTGTGCCGGTAGTGCGCAAAGGCAATTCAACGCGGACAGGCTTTCCAGGAATGACCTGCAAGAGATCGATGTGAACGATGCGATCGGTCACGGGGTGGAATTGGACTTCTTGGATGATGCAATCGAAATTGTCGCCATCCAGTTCGAATTGAATCCGGAACACATCCGGATTGATGACGAGTTTGGAAATAGCCAACTCGCTTACCGAAAAGTGCTTCTGCTCACCGCTTCCGTAAAGCACACCGGGAACCCGGT
>JBMSHA010000231.1:0-3405 GCA_049416245.1 Flavobacteriales bacterium
CAAAAGTTGAGGTAGCCGGCCCAGTTGGCATCGTTGTCATTTTGATCGTTGTCCACCTCATTCACGGTCACCGCATAATCCCCATCGCTCAATCCATACCCGGCGGGATGGTTCAGCGTAGCCAAACAGAAACTGATGCAGGATTCTTTGTTGTCGATGTTGGGCCAGATGTCGGGTTGCAAATCAAACCACGTATCGATATCGGGATTCGTTCCGGCGAAGTCCTCGTTCAATGTCTCCACTTGTGAGAGCGCCATTTCGATGGCGCAATCCAATGGAACGCCGGAATTTTGAAAATGCACAGCGACGGGGATGATCAGAGGGTTGTCGCATTCATCCCTATTACCCGAGGCCAGGATTTCGTTGACAGCGTCGACTTTTTCAGCATGCAATTTGGCAAATCCAGGCAGCCCCATCATGTGTGCATGGACGGAATCCGTTCCACACGTTCGCTGAGCATGCACATCGTCCGGGAGGCTGATCAAACTAAAAAAGGCGAGAAAAAGTGGGAGAATACGGTTCGCTGGCAAGACGAATGGGTTTGGTTTCACGTGCAAAGAACCGAAAAATCTTGCGGTTGGTTGCGCGAATGAACCGACTTCTGCTGAAATTTCACGAATTTCGCTCAATGCACTCGTATCGAAGGATTTGCCGTTTCCTGATGTGGTTGATTTTGATCGTGTCGCCGCTGTCATTGGCTCAAGCTCAATCCCTCGAACTGGAGGGCAATGCCATCAACATGGGCGGGGGATGCTATCGATTAACCTTTGCCCAAAACAGTCAACGCGGCGCAGTTTGGTTCGCCGGTACGGTTGACATTTCGGAAAGTTGGGAAATGAACGCTCAAGTGTACCTTGGCACCAACGACGGTGGTGCCGATGGGATGACTTTCGTCTTGAGAGATCCCGATGCTCCGTCTTTGGGAGGTGGAGGATCTTTGATGGGTTATGGAGGCAGTCCGACGATAGCGGCCATTGAACCCAGCGTTGCCGTTGAAATTGATACGTATGCCAGCGGCGCCAATTCCCCTGGTGCCGGTGATCCTTGGTTTGATCACTTGGCGATTCACCGCAACGGCAATCTGTCGCATTTGTCGGTTGACAATTTGGCCGGCCCCATTTCAGCTACACTGCCAACGACCAACATCGAAAACGGACAAGAACACCACTTGCGCGTCACGTATGACGCCGAAACCCAGGTGATGAAAGTCTATTTCAATTGCAACGAACGGCTTTCGGAAGTGATTGATTTGGAAGACGTCATCGGAACCAACGAGGTGCGTTGGGGTTTCACAGCCTCCACGGGAGGCGCTAACAACATGCACCGAGTCTGCGATGCGGAATGGACCGTGGTCGAACCTATTGCGCTTGAAGACACAACTGTTTGCGGTGGGGGATCTGTGGAATTGAGTCTACCGGATGCCGCTCTGTCACCGGTATGGTCGCCGTCCACCGGATTATCAAGCGCCACGGGGAACACCGTGACCGCCAACCCGACGAGCAGTCAAACCTACACCGTCACCTACGAGGACGTTTGTGAGGAGACCTATTCCCTCGATGTGACGGTTGATGTCGTGGAGCTGCCGGACCCGGGTCTGCCTTCCGACAGCATCACATGCGAATCATCCGTCGTGGAGTTGACCAACGGCCCTTGGCCAGCCGGAATTACCGGCACTTGGGACGACGGGAGTACCGATGAAATCTATCCGGTGTCGGGGTTGGGGACCTATGGATTGACGGTTGTGGACGACGCCAGCGGTTGCGCCATCTCGAGCACGGTGGATGTCGTGGCCGTGGATTTGCCCGATTTGTCGTTGGGAGACGACCAAACAACGTGCCCTGGAACGTTGGTTAGTTTCGACCTCAGCGGGTACGACCCCAACTTGAATTTCACCTGGAACAACATCCCCGGGAACGCGTTATTCGCCACAGAGCAAGCGGGAACGGTCATTGCCGAATGGGGATTGTCAGTGTGCTCCGCAAGCGACACGATGGAAGTCGTCCACTACCCTACTTACGAAGTTAACTGGTTAGAGGACCCCATTGTGTTGTGCTTAGACGAGACCGAAACGGCTGCTGCAGTGGATTTGAACTGGAATGGACCTTCAGTGGACTGGCTTTGGGACGATGGCTCTACAGGCAATTCGATCAACGTCTCAATTCCGGGCACCTACGCAGTGGACATCACAACCGCTAATTGCGTTTTCAATTATGCCATCGAGGTGGTGGATTCGCCAAACCAAGGGGTGGATTTGGGAGCAGACGTTTTGCTTTGTCATGCCGAGTCCGTCACCTTTACCAGTGGGTACAATTCGGCCAGCACGCTTTGGGTGAGCGGCGGAAGTGCTGCCGGTCAATATGCCACAGAAACAACCGTGAACGGCGGATACGCAACAGTCATCGCCGAAGTCACCATCGGTGCATGTGTTGAACGCGACACGGTCGAGGTGGCTCACGTTCCACTGTTTGAGGCGGGGTTGCCTGCCTTGTTGGATTTGTGCCTCAACGACAGTTTGGAATTGACCGCTGCAACGGGGGCCGAATCGTACGTTTGGAATGACGGATCTACAGCAGCCGATTTGGTGGTTGATGTACCCGGGACTTATGTCTTGGAAAGCAGCATCGGCGGATGCACGTTTACCGAACAAGTCATTGTCGCGCCTTCGGCCAATACGGGCGTCGATTTGGGACTCGATGCGGTTGCATGCAACGGAGAGCAAATCGTTTTGGCCAGTGGCTACACGGCAGCCGAAACGCAATGGTGGCAAAACGGGGTAAACTCCGGGAATTCCGCGACTTGGTCGGTTTTGAACCAAGATGCAACCGTCGTCGTTCAAGTGACCGTTGGCGCTTGTGTCGAGCGGGATACGGTGGTCATTGATTACGCACCCGTTTTCAATACCGGTTTGCCGAGCAACCTGCCGCTGTGCAATGGAGACAGCACGTGGATTGCGGCCAATGTGGGAGCGCCGGAATACCAGTGGAGCACGGGTGCGACGACGACCGGGATTTGGCTCACCGCACCCGGGGTTTATACCTTGACCACCCCCATCCAAGGATGCGATTATGAAACCCAAGTGGCGGTTCAAAACGTGCCGCTCCCTGTCTTTGAACTCGGCGCCGATCAAACCATTTGCGACGGGGAATCGCTGCTGCTAAGTACCGGTTTGTTCAATGCGGACGCAACAGTTTGGTCGAGCGGAGCAACAGGTCCGACTTTGGAAGTCACAAGCGCTGCCACGTACAGCGTTACGGTGACCGAAAACGGTTGCTCTGCTACCGATGCCATCGAGGTTTCGGTGCAAGACTTGCCGGTATTTGACTTGGGGGAAGACCAATTCCTTTGTCCGGACGAATCGGCTTCATTCTACATCTATCCCTTCCCAGAAGGCGCCTCCGCGAGTTG
>JBMSHA010000232.1:0-3371 GCA_049416245.1 Flavobacteriales bacterium
CCGATGGCCAAATTCTGACCGGGAAAACCGGGGTTGGCGGGTTGGGAAACGCTGACGACTGCAGGTTGGTCGAGGGTGGAAAACCGCAAGACTATGGGCTGATCTCCGTGATTGGCCCAAACCTCAGGCGCGGCAAACCAAAACTCCGTATCCAACTGCGCATGCAGCCTTCCCGCGCCCTGCAGCATGCCAAATAGGGCAATCGAAATCCAGAAAAAATGACGCTTCAGCATGCGTGGGATGGGGGTTCTGTGGATCTTACCCGCTTGCGCCATTTCGCAAGAACAAATGGGATTCGAAGATATGCGGTATACTGATACTACCCAATAACACAAAAAACGCCCCCGCCGTTGCGTCGGTGTCCAACACAAAAGCGGAAGTCAGGACCCAAATGCCTGCCGCGATCAAAGCCCATGCTCCCAAAGTGAAAGGCAGGGCCAAGCGCCACAGCTCCGATCCGCCTTTGTTCATGCGCAGCTGGAGGTGCGTCCAACCCGCCACACTGTGTTGGCCGATGAAGTACAATCCAAAAGCCCACAGCACCGGCATCCACGGCGCCCATACCAACATCCCCAATGTCCACAACCATTCCCATTTTTTGAGTTGGATAGCCCGGGCAGCGGCCACGAACCAGGCGGCGACGGTCACCCATTGAAACGGATGCACGTTCAATTCAATCCACTGCAACACCACAGGCTCGATGCCCATGTGAGCCAGAATTCCATTGACTTCGGACACATTCCAAATCAAGATCATCGACAGAGCGAGCCATCCCCATGCAAAACTTCCTCGCCGCATCCCCCACAATTCGAAATCCGCTTGCCCGAAATGCCATGCGCTGAGCGCCAAAAACACGAACAATCCGGCCAGCGGGAACGTCATCCAAAAAGCAAATACGCCGCCGATGGCCACCAGGTAGAGCGCGATGTATCGGAGAGATTGAGCGGCGGAATTCCGGTGCCGATGCGTCCAAACATCCAATGCGCCGTGCGGAATCCCGACCGCCACCAAACCCAACCCGAGGATCCCCCCGAAAATCCAATCAGCGACGTCGCGGAAATTAGGGAATGCAATGCTGGTCAACACGTACAAGGCTGCCAGTGTAAAAAGAAAGGGAACGCGCTTCGAAGCGATCATCGCACCAAGGTCAAGCTGCCCACCAAGACAATGGCGCCAGGCTCGGTGTAGGTGGTGGTTCCGTTTTCATCGGTGATGGTCAAATCACCGGAAACGCGGTTGATGCGCACGTGGTAGTAATAGGTGCCCTCCGAAGCCTCCGCTGCCGTGGGTTGCCATCCAGCAGAATTGCCAAAATCATTGGAGCTGTACACGACTTGACCCCATCGATTGAAAATTTTGCATGTACTGAAGGGGAAGTACGTGAGGTCCGGCAAAGAAAAACGTTCGTTTCGCGCGTCTTGGTTGGGCGAAATGACATTCGGCACGATCAACTCACACAACACCGTCTCCACATCGAAGCTGCCGTTGGCTTCCAGATCGCATGGCGAGCCGGTGGTCAAATACACCTCGTACAAGCCATCGTTGTTTGCCACCATTCCGACACCGTTGCCGAAATTCGTGGTGATGCCATCCGCATCCGTGTAGCTCCAACTCGCGTTGTACAGCGGGTCGTATTCCGGTAAGTCGAGAGCGGGAGTGGTCTCCGGGCAGTGTTCAATGAGGATCGTTTCGAACGACTCCAAAATAACATCCGGCAACGGCGCGACGTCCAACGTGCCAGAAGCCGCGGGTGAAGGGCACCCGGATTCCCACACATACGCTTCGTAAACGCCACCTCCGGCCAACGGAATGTCGGCGAGGCTCCACGCGGTCCCGCTGAAGCTTCCCCAATACGGATGAAACCATTCGATGGTACCGGGACCATCCGTCGTGGCAATCAATTGCCAATCGGACCCCTCGCAAATCTCCGCGAATCCGCTCAGGTCAGGAGGCGCGGGCGTCGGGTATACTTCGAGCCAAACCGAGTCGGGATTCATCGGACAGGAGCCGATGGTTCCGGTTGCGACGTACCAACCGCTTTCGTTGGTTTGCGCATTCGTTAGGGAAATTTCATCGGCACTTGATGAAAATCCGGCCGGCCCGTTCCATGCCCAATCGGTACCAGTTGGCCCTTCGCCGAACAGCGCCCAATCATCATTTTGACAGATTTGCGCCTCGTCAATTTCATTGCCTGCAGCGTCCAAAATTTCCAAATCTTGCGGCGGCACCAAATCAAATGCAAACGACGCTTCTTCCGATGAGCAGCCTTCGGATGTCACAACCGCACTGTATGTCTGAGCATCCGACCAACCCGCGTCTTCAATGGTCCACGGATTGCCTGTTCCCAGCGTGTCGCCATTGGCATTCAACCACCAAACCACAGCATCTCCCGGCGCATCGTAATCGATGTAGAAATTCGCTTCATTGCCTAAACAAACGGCAGGCGCGTCGATGCCTGAAATTTGCGGATTGGGCGTGACTTCAATCCAGAGCGAATCCGGAACCAACGGACATCCTTCAGCCTCGCCGCTCACCGTGTACCAACCCGAGTCATCGGCCTGGCTGTTGTTGATTTGCATGCCGAGCTGGGTGCTCAACACCTGACCAGTGGGACCGGTCCACGCGTACGTGGCGCCTGGAATGCCGCCCGTGGTGAGCGTGAAATTCTCGTCGGCGCAAAAAGCGGATTCCGCGTCATCGATGACCAAGGTCTGCTGCGGTGTGATGTCGACATTCCATTGGCTGGCAGGAGACAAGCAACCGTGGTCGTTTATGACCAAGGTGTAGAGGCCGTCGTGGTCAAGGGTGGTGGCGGCTTCCGTGATGGACGTCCCGCTGGGGTAGAACCCGTCCGGTCCGGCCCATTGGTACTGCACCGGGCCCAAGGAGTCCGTGGTCAAGGTGAGCGGCGTGCCTTCGCACACGACCGAATCGCCGGAAATCGCCGGCGCCTCCGGGAATGGATACACCAACAAATTCAAGGTGTCGTTTTCAATCGGGCATGCGCCGACAAAACCGGAGACGACGTATTGGCCGGCGTCCTCCAGATCAACTTCTCCAAAAGGTAAGGGATTGCCGGATCCCGTAAATCCATTCGGCCCGGTCCAATCGTACGTTGCACCGATGAGCAAGTTGGATTCCAGTTCGAGTTCGTCACCTTCGCACAAGGTGTTATCGTCCACTTGCACGACATAGGCTTGAGCGGCATAATTGCTGAAATACCCGTAGCGCGTTCCTGAGGACGCTCCTCCGTTGATGATGCCCAAGTGAAATTGCGAGGTGGAGTTTGAAATGCGTGATGAGGCAAGAACCGGAACGAACGAGCTCGCTGTGATGTTCGCGTATTTCCATTCGCCGTCTGTTCCCGGGAC
>JBMSHA010000233.1:0-3332 GCA_049416245.1 Flavobacteriales bacterium
CCAATTCGATTCCGGGAGGCGGTTATCATTCGCTTCGGAAGAGCGCACAACGTAAAGTCGTGTAGCCCGCAAATTACTTTCTACACCGGGTAAGACATCTTGGGTTGAAAATGCTATCCGCTCCCACTTGGCGGCCTCGCACGAACGTTCGCCGATAAGCAATTGTGCAGGTTGGCAACCTATCCACAGAGCTAAAGCGCAAATAGCCACCAAACCTGAAACGCTAAAGTTTACCTTCATCATATCGCTGAATTTCATTGAATAGCTTCACTGGAAGCTCATCGTTCAAAAAACATTCCAATTTTAACCCTTCAAATCAGTTTAGCCGCACCGGCAGGCATACGGATGCGGTTCTTGCCAGATCGTGCAGATGCAAAAAATACAGACCTGGAGTCATCCCCAGCAGGGAACCTGTGGATCCTTGCCCTCGAAGCACCAGTGATCCACGTGTGTCATACACATGCCAAACCGCACTTTCAGCAAATCCATGCAATTGGAAAGGCCCGTTTGTTGGATTGGGAAATACCGATGCGGTCATCGGGGATGCCTCGAAAGGCACCTGAAGCAGGGTCTCCACGATATCGGTTACTACGTCGCCTTGGTAATCTGAAATGCCGGCATCAGGAATTTGCAGCACATAGAGGTCATCGCGGCCGTTGGAATAACCGTCTGTTGCCCCGGCAATCCACAGGCGACCGTCCTCATCACACAGCATCGCTGCCGGGATCTCATCCCACGGCGTACCAAATGTTGGGCCGCCTTGCCAAGCTCCCGTGGCTGCAGACCAACGGGAAAATAAAATTTCATCTCCTCCCAATCCCAATTCCTCGGTGGACGCTACCGTGGCAAAATCCACGTCGCTGTACCACTGCACATCGCAACCTGCAACGCTGACACCCGAACCCGGTAAATGTTCCAATGAGATCACACCCGAAAGGTCCACCACCGCGAACGCCAACCTCATCCCCGCTTCGGTCTCCACGTTCATCAACGCTACCGCCGACTCACCCTGGACATCCAACGCAACTGCAGTGGTCGCATCCGCCCAACCGCTTTCGTACGTCCAAATGGACTCATCGGTCAGCGGGTTAACCGCCATCCAATGCACTCGAGAACCCTCTATCACGGTGCTCAAAATCAACAATTGCTCGCCCAAAAATGCCGCGTCTACCACATTCAGCTCCTCGCCGGTAGCCCCTGCCGCTCCTTCATGCACCAGCGACCATGAATCATCCACCCAAACGTGAGCCGTCACCCACGGGGCGCCGGTTCCATTGCTGTACGAAGTTCCCACAGACCAAAGCGTGTCATTGCGCAACATCGTCCGAACCGGCAAATCCCATGAATCCGTCCCCCAATGCGTTTCGGCAAGAAAATCTCCTTCACTGTTCAAGGTGTACCACCCCCAATCGTACGCTTGTGCTACGCCGCCGAACCGCATCCCCAACACCGTGATCAACCCATCCCCATGTTCCACGGCGTCCATGGGTTGGAGCAGCGGCTCGTCCTCAATGGTCGTCGACCAAACCAGGTCAGCCGCCGAGTCCATTCGATGCAACCATGCGTGGGGCGTCCCGTCATCGGTGCTGTTTGTGGTACTCAAGATCAGCACGTCGCCGTCGCTGAGTTGGACCACGCGGCGACCGCGGTCGTCCTGTTGGCCGCCGTAAACGCGTATTTGAACGGTGCTAGTTTGGGCAAAAGATGCGCAGGCAAACGAGAGCGCCCACAGAAAGGTCAGCAGTTTAGGCATGCTGGACGGCTTCATGGACGCGCTTCAATTGACTGAGCAATCCTTCCAATTGATCGAGCGGAAGCATATTAGCTCCGTCTGAAAGCGCCTTCGATGGGTCAGGATGCGTCTCGATAAATACGCCGTTGGCCCCCGCAGCCACAGCCGCGCGCCCTATGGTTGCAATGAGTTCAGGTCGGCCGCCGGTGACGCCCGACTGTTGGTTGGGTTGCTGCAAGCTGTGCGTGATGTCCGCGATGACTGGGCCGAATTGCCGCATCACCGGAAATCCCCGCATATCGACCACCATGTCCTGATACCCCAGCATGGTGCCTCGCTCGGTCAGCCATGCCTTCGGGTTCCCCGATTCGTGAATTTTGCGCACCGCGTGCTGCATGGATTCAGGCGCCAAAAACTGCCCCTTTTTTACATTGACGACTTTGCCCGTTTGCGCCGCGGCCACGAGAAGGTCCGTCTGCCGGCACAAGAAGGCCGGAATCTGAAGGACATCGACGTAATTAGCCGCCAACCCGGCTTCCTCAGCTGCATGGATGTCCGTCGTGGTTTGAACCCCGAAAGCTTCACCCACTTTGGCCAGGATGCCCAGCGCCTTTTCATCGCCAATTCCCGTGAAACTGTCGAGACGTGAACGATTCGCCTTGCGGTAGGAACCCTTGAAGATGATCGGCAAGTCCAGCTTTCCGCAAGTTTCTACCACACCCTCGGCCACACGCATGGCGATTTCCTCCCCTTCAACGGCGCAGGGCCCTGCAATGATTTGTAGGCGATTGCCTGCAGTCCAGCCGGCGTGTTCGAATTGGGAAATATCATTCATGAATGTTGGCGATGTGGGTTGCTCAAAGTTCGTTACTTCTCGTCAAAATTCGGAGGTGTCATGCCCATTGGCCGGTTATAGACTTTGATATCGAAGCGTAACGCCTCTGCCGTAAGCGCCATCGGTTCCCCAACCAAATGGATCTTCGATGTACAACATCCAGGCGCGTTCTCCGGGAATGCGGTAACGTGCCCACGCTGCCGGACGGGTTCTGCCCCATCCTCCCGTGATGATTTGAATGCCTGCTTGCCAGTGTTTGCCAATCGCGCGTCGGTATCCGGTCATGGCTCGTGGAAACGGCATCCATTCTCCGACCTGGGCTGCCACGTCCCACCCAGAGCGCGGTCCGATGGGGTACTCGAACGAGGCGTCCAATCGTCCCGGTAGCAACGACCAGGCCGACTGCGCCGGATTGGACACCAACAACCCTTGACCGAAGTCTCCGCTTTCCAAAGCTTCAATGGACCAAGACTCCCCAGCAAAAGTCAATCCCGACGTTTGGATCATGGTGTCTACGGCGAACTGATTTTGGGATGGAACGAACGTGACTCCCACATTTTGTAGCCGCAAATGAAAGGCAAACGGCGCATCTTCGCGCAAGAAATGCCATTCCGCATTGACCGCGATTCCCCATGCAGGTTTCTCATTAAAAGCAGCTTCGGCGCGCACATATCCGAGCACAGAGTCGACTTCGGAATCCACGTAAAAATATCCGTTATGCACACGGGCATGGATTCCTGCAGGTTGACAAACCAATCCTGCTTC
>JBMSHA010000234.1:0-3325 GCA_049416245.1 Flavobacteriales bacterium
CTGTTCGACTACTCAATCTTGGCTGCTCGAACACCAACATGAAATTGACCATGTGCGATCAGCCAAAGACGGTGGTGTTTATGATGCCATGAACTATGGCAAATCATGTGCAACCGGGAAATGGATTTGGTTTCTTGGTGCTGGCGACATCCCTGACGTTTCTACTTTGGAATACCTCGTTAATCTTCCCGCCGAGCAACAAGAAATACCCCTTCACATTTTCTCGGTCCAAATGGACGCAGATCGTGAAGCCGGTGTGCCTGCATCCTATCCAGCGCGTTGGGACGCCTCTATGTATTGGCGCAATACCACGCACCACCAAGGGGTGGTGTATCGCAGGGACTTGTTGAAAGACCGGAAATTCAACGCGAAATGGAAGGTGCTTTCTGACTATGCGCTGCACTTGAGTCTCTTTCAATCAGGAATTCCTTTTGAAACGCATGACCGCATTCTCGCCAAAGTGAAATCCGGCGGGTTATCGCGAAAATTCCATGCAGGCCTGTATCGCGAAGAGTGGAACGTCAAACGCCAAATCCTAAGCGGATGGCGAAAATGGGTGCAACCGGTTTGGCTGCTGGTGAAGTTTACTTTGAAACAGCTCGGGGTTCCCCGTTAGTCTCCACAAGCTTTAGAGAGCGCAAGACCGATTTGATGTTCTTCCGCTTCCCAATTCAGGGTCTCCGAAGCGTCTAGGCATCGGACCCGCCAATCCGTGAAATCTCGCTGCAGCAGTCTTTGCACGGCTTTCGAAATTCCTTCCGCATCCAATTCCTCTGCGATCACTCCGACCTCGTGCTCGCGAACGATTCGAGCCACTTCGGGCATCGGGCTGGCAACAACGGGAATCCCAGCATGGATGTAATCAAAGAGTTTGTTGGGAAGGCTCATCCAATAATTACCGTGGATACCACGATCCAAGGAAAGGCCCGCATCAGCAGCTGCAGTGAGGGATCGCAGCGTGTCGAACGGCATTTTTGGTAAGCAAATCAACCTTCCGCCTAGCCCTTCCACCTGCTCTTTCGCCCAATCCCATTCCGCACCAGCTCCTACCACCACCAAGTACCAATCGGACTGAGTGCGCAAGGCCTCCACTGCTTGTATCACACCGCGATCCTGATCAAGGAATGCGCCCTGAAGAATCAAAAACAGCGCGCTCGAAGGAATGCCCAATTCCACGCGCCAGTTGCGAACATCCATGTTCTGCAATCTCTGAACCTTTCTAGGCATGTTCCGGACTACCAACGGCTTGATGCAGGCCGCATTCGGATAGCGATTCTGGTATGCTTCAGCAATGCTTTCATTTACGGTGATGACGGACTTGACGCGTGGAAAGAGGCGTTGCTCTATAGCCAACCAAACACCGCGCTGAAAGGGCCTTCCTGTCAACCCCGCGGCTTCTGTAAAATATTCGTGGCTGTCATAAACCAAAGGCAGTCGACGCCATCGACTGATTGCGTACGCGGGAAGCAATGTATCCAAATCGTTCGCCCAAATCGCATCACATCGATGCTTCAGCAGTTGCCTGAGGAATGCTACCTGGAGTGCGGCATAAAACCCAGCCCCTCGATGGAAAGGCAGTCGAACACGGTAGGCTTCAAAAGGCACCGAAAGTTCTGTAGATTCCAAAAGCTCACGCCCGAAAAGCACAGGAGTCCATCCATTGCGGACCAATGAATCGCATGTTTTGAGCACCCGTTGATCGTGGTTCAAATCATTCGACACCAGCACCGCTATGCGCTTTCCCATCGATTAACTCAAGAATTCATCGCGTTCTGCACGCGCTGCAATACTTTCTTCGTGTAGGCTGGGAAATCGGCATTCATCATCCAGCCGAAGTACCCAGGGTTCTCTTTCAAGACTTCCTTGGCCGGTTTGCCTTTGTGTTGGCCAAAATTAAATAAGACTTCTCCTGCTTCATCATAAACAAATCGGCCAGCAAGGTCCGCAAACGGCTGACGTTGACAAAAAGCCGCCAATTCCTCCATATCCAATGGAACAGGCCCCACCGTTTCTGTATCCGAAACGGCCACAGTGGTGTCTTGGTATCGCTCGAGTTGCGCCAGCAAAACTTCCATCGTGGCTTCTGTATCGGGAAGCGCTTCATGCGCTCCATCCAAGTCTTTGTCGCAATAGAACTTGTACGCGGCGCGCAGTGTCCGCTGCTCCATTTTGTGGAAGATGTTCTGGACATCGATGAGGTTGCGGCCTTCGAGTTCAAAATCAACTCCTGCGCGTAAAAATTCTTCAGCCAGAAAAGGAACGTCAAACCGGTTGGAATTGTACCCGCCCAAATCGCAACCGTCGAGGAATTCGGACATGCTTTTGGCGTATTGCTTGAAGGTCGGTCTGTCCGCTACATCTTCATCGTAAATCCCGTGAATCAAACTGGATTCAAGTGGAATGGGCATGCCCGGGTTGATGAGTAATCGATGCGCTGCACCGCGGTGCTCCGGTTTCTTCTCAATGCGACCATCCGTGTGGATTTTGATCATGGCCAACTCCACGATGCGGTCTGTCGCCAGGTCGGTTCCCGTCGTTTCCAAATCGAAAATGACCAACGGTTTCTTGAGGTGAAGCTTGGCTGGATCCAACATCAAACTACAGATCGGTTGATGTCAAATTCTTCCAGATACGTCGCCACCCGCTTGACAAAACTGCCTCCTAGCATACCGTCCACGACGCGGTGGTCATAGCTGTGACTCAAGAACATCATTTGACGGATTCCGATCAGGTCACCTTCGGGGGTTTCAATCACAGCGGGCTTTTTTCGAATGGCCCCCAATGCCAAGATCCCCACTTGCGGTTGATTGATGATCGGCGTTCCCATAACATTACCAAAGGTGCCCACATTGGACATGGTGTAGGTTCCACCGGCTGTATCGTCCGGCTTCAATTTCCCGTTGCGCGCTCGATCAGCCAGGTCATTTACCTTATGCGCCAAGCCCGCTAAACTGAGTTGATCGGCATTGTGAATAACCGGGACAATCAAGTTGCCTGTGGGCAAAGCCGCGGCCATGCCCAAATTGATTTGTTTCTTAATGATGATCCGGTCCCCGTCAACACTGGCATTGACTCCAGGGAAATCTTTGATGGCTTTGATGATCGCTTCTGCAATGAGCGGCGTGAAGGTCAATTTCGTCCCATGGGCCTGTTCAAATGCTTTCTTATTTCGATTCCTCCATTCAACAATCCGCGTCATATCGGCTTCGACAAAGCTGGTGACATGTGGGCTTGTTTGTACAGAGCGCACCATGTGGTCCGCAATCATCTTCCGCATGCGGTCCATTTCGACCACCTCATCCTGACCTGAAACGGAAATCGTTGG
>JBMSHA010000235.1:0-3319 GCA_049416245.1 Flavobacteriales bacterium
TTTGTACGCTTATTGGTCGAACAAAATCCAATCGGACGTTGCCGAGGCAGCTGGTGGTTTAGTGATCAACCTCGCAAGCAAGGAATACGCCAAGGCCGCACTGTTGAAACAATCAAATCTTCGCGTCATCACCCCCGAATTCAAGGAGCGTGTGGGCGATACGTACAAGGCCAAAATGACTTATGCAAAGGAAGCCCGCGGCACTATGGCCAAATTCATCATCCAACAACGCATCACACAACCCCGATTCCTTCAGTCGTTTCAAGGGATGGGCTACGCCTACAATGAGCAGCTCTCTGTGGATGACCAATGGGTCTTCACGCGGGAATCCACCAAAGAATGACCCGAAAATAATTTTATTCATGAATCACTTTTTCAAGGCCGCAGGGCTGTTCACTCTAATCTTATTGCTCGCCGCTCCCGGTCGAGCTCAAAACTCATCGCCTTCCATGGAAGAAATCAGCTACGCTCTCGGCATTCTTTTTGCCAAAAACTTGCAAGACCAAGGCCTCAGTGAAATATCATCTGACGAAATGGCAAAAGGCTTAGCCGATCAGATGAACGGATCTGCATCCGTAACGCCTGAAAATGCCAATGCAATGGTTGGCCAATTTTTCCAAGCGAAAAAAGAAGCTGCTGGAGCTGCGGCACGCGCTGAAGGAGAGGCATTCCTCGCTTCCAATGCAAAAAACGACGGCGTGCAAGTCACGGCTTCAGGCCTGCAGTACATCCATGAAACCGTCGGTGAAGGAGACAACCCAACTGCCTCATCTACGGTCACCGTTCACTACCGAGGCACCTTAATCGACGGAACCGAATTCGATTCCTCTTACAAGCGAGGTGAACCCATCTCCTTCCCGTTGAGCGGTGTCATCAAAGGATGGACAGAGGGCCTTCAGTTGATGAAGCCCGGAGGCAAGACCAAATTCTTCATCCCACAGGAATTGGCGTACGGTGCGAATCCCAATCCAAATGGACCCATCCCACCTTATGCTGCTTTGGTATTTGAAGTCGAATTGATTTCCATTCAATGATTCAAAAGACTCGAACAACCTCACTCGAAAAACCCCGGCTTTGACCGGGGTTTTTTGTTAGTTTGCAGACCATGAATGCATTGATCACCAACGACGCGGTCGTACTTGGCTTGTTGATTGCCACCCTTGCCCTGGTATTCCACAGCAGTACCCTTGCCCGCTTCAAAAAATTCTACACCATCATTCCAACGTTGTTGGTGTGTTATTTCATGCCAGCGATGTACAATTCGTTTGGGTTGGTGGACGGTGAAGCTTCAAATTTATATTTCGTCGCGTCGCGCTATTTGTTGCCCGCGAGCTTGGTGCTATTGTGCTTGAGCATTGATCTGAAGGGAATTTGGAATTTAGGCCCCAAGGCACTCATCATGTTCTTCACTGCCACTGTGGGCATCATCATCGGCGGTCCGCTTGCCCTCTGGATAGTGAGCTTTATTGAACCCAGCGTCCTGGGTGGAGACGCGCCTGACGCATTTTGGAGGGGGCTTTCCACGGTGGCAGGCAGCTGGATTGGTGGTGGCGCTAACCAAGCAGCGTTGAAGGAGATTTCCCAGACGTTGGACGATCAATTCTCCGCCATGCTCATTGTCGATGTCTTTGTGGCCAATTTGTGGATGCCGTTCTTGCTCGTTGGAGCGGGCATGAGTGCCGCATTGGATCGAAGGTTGAAGGCGGACGCCACCGCAGTGGACGAGCTGAAATCCAAAGTTGAGCAATTCCAATTGGGCATCGCACGCATTCCTTCGTTCACCGATTTCATGGTGATTGGTGGCATTGCATTTGGGTCTGTTGCCATTGCACACGTATCCGCTGACACGTTGGGTCCAGCATTCAAATCCCTTTTCGCCGGAATGCTGGAATCAAATCCCGGAAGTTTTGTGCAATACTTAAGCAGCTTGGAACAAGGATTCTTTTGGATTGTGGTGACGGCCACGGCACTCGGCATTTTGCTCAGCTTTACAGGGCTACGCAACTACGAAGGAGCGGGCGCAAGCAAATTGGGGTCTGTGTTCCTGTATGTCTTGGTGGCGACCATCGGAATGAAAATGGATGTGGTGGAATTGTACCACAATTGGGACGTTTACTGGTCGGTCATTCTCATCGGATTGATTTGGATGCTCACGCACATCGTCGTGCTGCTCACGGTGGCAAAAATCATCAAAGCGCCATTCTTTTTCGTCGCCGTTGGTTCTCAAGCCAACGTTGGCGGTGCAGCAAGTGCTCCCATTGTAGCCAGTGCATTCTCACCGGCATTGGCGCCTGTTGGGGTGTTGTTGGCCGTATTGGGCTACGCGGTGGGTACGGTTGGCGCCATTGTCTGCATGGAGCTCATGCACGCCATCTCGCTTTAATCGAGCCAATGCCCCATCAACGTTTTTTTCACTTCCAAATAAGCCGCATTCTCGGCTAATGGAGCAATCACCAAGGGCTCGCGTTTTACGACCGTTATATCGTTCGCTTCCAATTCGTTTACCTTCTCAGGATTGTTGGTGAGCAAGCGCACCTCGGCCAGGTTCAGTGCCTTCAAAATAGCCGCAGCAGCTTCGAAAGTTCTAGCGTCAGCAGGATGACCCAAGGCTTCGTTCGCCTGGATGGTGTCTAAGCCATCGTCTTGCAGGTTGTAAGCCTTCAATTTCTCCACCAATCCGATTCCTCGCCCCTCTTGTCGGAGATAAATCAAACACCCGCCTTCCTTTCCGATTCGGACAAGTGCCTGATCCAACTGCGCGCCGCAATCGCACCGCGTGGACCCGAATACATCACCCGTCATGCATTCGCTATGGATCCGAACCAGCGGCGCATTCCGTTCGGACTTTTTGTCCGAAATCAGAGCCAAGTGCGGATGTAAATCCCCCTCCGTTCCGAAAGCTGCCACTTGATACCCTCCAGCATCCAGAGGAAGTCGTGCCTCAACGAGTTTTTTCACAATTCAAAGGTAAGTATTTATACAGGCTACAGGGTATTCTCCCAGACGCAGAAACAACAAAAAGGCCGGTCCCAATGGAACCGGCCTTTTAATCAAATGTTCTGTATAATGCTTATTCGCACGTCGTTCCGAAGACAGACAAGAACGAAAGCAAGTCAGGCGTGGCTACCAAGCCGTCACCGTCGAGATCGCCTGGGCATGCGTTGATTGCAAATTCGCAAGACCCATCGTCTGTGTTCGCTGCGGCATTGTAGTTGTCAGCTGCTTCGTAGATGCAACCGAATACAACTGGCGTAGCGCAAGAGCCATCGTCTTCCGTCGCGTTCAAATCAAATTCAGCATAGAATGGATCCGTGCAACC
>JBMSHA010000236.1:0-3310 GCA_049416245.1 Flavobacteriales bacterium
ATTCTGCTCAGTGGTTACACAGGAGTACTCCGGAACAACTTCAATCCTCGAGGCGGGTTTTCTGTTCGTTGCGTTCTGGATTAATAAGGGTAGGCCTGCGGGATCGTGTTGACTCTTTGTCCCTTTGATTATTTGATTGTTTGAAAATGACAATCGGCCGCTCCCATCGATGGGGCGGCCGATTTGGTTTTCCGCTCACCGCTCCAACACCTCGCTCATCACAAATGAACTTTGGACCGTGCCGATGTTGTCCATGGCGGCGAGCTTGCGCGAGATGAATTCGTGGTACGCATCCATGTCCGCCACGTCCACGGCGATGAGGTAATCGAATGAGCCGGCGATGTGGTAGCAGCTTTGCACCTCCTTGAAATCGCCGATGTTCGCCTCGAATTCTTTGAGGTACCGCGCATCGTGCTGCTTCAGCTGCACGTTACAAAAGGCCCGAATTTGCATGCCCAGCGCGCGGCGGTTGGTTTGCGCCGCGTAGCCGGTGATGACGCCATCATGCTCCAACCGGCGCACCCGCGTAAAAACCGCTGAACGGCTGAGGCCGGTGCGGTCGCTCAATTCCTGCATGGAAGCCCGGCCGTTGGCTTGCAATAGGCCGATCAATTGCCGATCAAGGGCGTCAAGGGTCGGTTGCATTTGTTTTGTATCGCGGGATTCAGGCATCAAAATTCCGCACAAACGTATTGAATTTTTTGTTTTTTCCGAACAAATAGACAATCAACGCATCAATTTCAACCGTTTTGCCGAATTTGGACCATGGCACACCGCGAAACGATTGCACCGTTTGCCGGGCACACCCCAGCAAAGCACGAAGGCTCCGTCAAGGCGCCCATCTACCCCACCAGCACCTTCAAGTTCACTTCGGCCGAGGAAGGCGCCGCGCACATGGAAAGCGCCTACGGCGTCCCCGGCGCCGCCAAGCCAACCACACCCAACGCGGTGTACAGCAGGCTCAGCAATCCGACGTTAACCGCCGCTGAGCAGCGTCTTGCAGCATGGGATGAATCCGACGAAGCCGCCTTTTTCGCGAGTGGAATGGCCGCGATCACCACATCGTTTTTGGCATGGACCGGAGCAGACCGGCCGCTTTGGTTTTGCCCCCCACTTTATGGGGGAACCGACCACTTCATCCGCGAAATCCTCCCGCAAATGGGGGTGCGCGTCGTGCAAGTGGACGACCTCAGCCAACTCGACGCCACCCTCGAACGCGAAGGCGTCCCAGGCCTCATTCACCTGGAAACCCCAGCCAACCCCACCCTCCAGCTTCACCGCATCCGCATGGCCGCGGATTGGGCGCGTCAGCACGAAACCGAAGATCACCGCATCATCGTGAGCGTCGACAACACCTACCTCGGACCGATTCTGCAACGTCCACTCGAACACGGCGCAGACCTGCTGCTTTACTCCGCCACGAAATACATCGGCGGGCACAGCGACCTCATCGCCGGCGCTGCCAGTGGGAAGTCCGACGTCGTGGCGCGCGTGCGCGAGTACCGGCATTTCTTGGGCGGCATGGCCGACCCGAACACGTGTTGGTTGTTGTTGCGCAGTATGGAAACCTTGGCCGTTCGGGTGGAGCACCAACAACGGGTCGCCGAACGCGTTTTTGCGCACCTCCGGCAACATCCCAAGGTCAGCCGTTTCATCAGTGCCTGGTCCGATGATTTGCCCGAATCCGCCCGCGCGATTGCGGCCGAACAAATGATAGGCGGGGGCGCCATGGCCGCTTTCGAAGTTCCTGGTGGACGTCCTGCGGCATTCCGTGTGCTGAATGCTTTGAAGCATTTCCAATTGGCCGTGAGCCTCGGTTCGACGGAGTCACTCGCCGAACATCCCGCCAGCATGACCCACGCCGGCGTGCCCGCGGACGTCAAAGCTCAGTACGGCATCACAGAAGGCCTCATCCGCATCAGCGTCGGCATTGAACGACCGGAAGATTTGATTGCGGATTTGGATCAGGCACTGGCGCTGGTCTGAAGGGAATGCGTTAGTTTAGGGCATGCGCTTTTTCATCCTCATCGGACTGCTGTGCGGATCGCTTACAGCCGGAGCCCAAAACCGGGTGGAAGTCTTCGAGGACGATCGCATGCTGTGGAGCGATATGGTGATGCATGCGGAAAACGGTGTCGTGCGCGAAGGGCGTGATTGGCGTGGCCAGGTCATATGGACCACAACGGCAGGAAAGATTTTTGCGGGATACTCGACGAGTGCGTTTGACTTGGTCTACTCCGTGCGCGAAGGCCAATTGATTCAGGGCGATTCCCATTTCAGCGATGCCATCATGTACTCGTCCGAATGGCGCGGCGACGAAATCCGCTTGTACATCGGGGACAGCACGTTTCCGCTCGATTTGGTCTACACGCTGCGTCCGCATGCCTTTGACGATGGCGTCATTGAATTGTACAAGGAGGACAGCATCAGCCGGTTTGACCGCATCTGCGTGTTCCGCGGCATGCCGTCTGCAGAGGAATTGTATGCGCTCTTGCTCGCGCAGGGATTGCTCTAAGCTGTTTAGGCTACCGGCTCTAAGGCTTCAACACGGAACTCGAATTGTTCCATGATTTGATTGGCCAACAGCTTTTCACAAGCCGTTTTGACCTGCTCCTCGGCCTCGGCTTGGCTCGCAGCTTCCACTTCCATCGTAATGTGCTTGCCAATTCGGACGTTGCCAATGGTGGCCAACCCGATGTTCTTCATATTGCTGGAGACCGCCTTTCCTTGGGGGTCCAAAAGAGCCGGCAACGGCATGATGTCAATGGCAGCGCGAAATGTCATGTTACGAGAGTTGTTGTGCGTGACGTTGGATGTAGTAGCCTCCAAACGCGTACAAAAGTAACGCGGCGAGCATTCCCAACCCGAGCGCGCGGCCAAAAAATGCGACCAACAGTCCCCCCGCGACCATCGCTCCCAAAAAAAGTCCCCGCTTCCGGTCAAATCCCGGATTCTTTCCCCATCCTTTCAAGTCCAACATCGGCCGGCGACTCACCATCCACCAAGGAATCAAGGTGCTTCCGATGAGTACGGCCACATCGACCGTCAACACCCCGCCCAACCCATACAATCCCCAAGAACCGTACATCTCGTATTGGGCCGCCGTGAGGGCGATGCCAATCCACCACAACGCGCCCGCCGGTGCCGGCATGCCGCTGAAGCCACTCGTGTGCTTGCCTTCCGCCGCCTCGACATTGAACCTCGCCAATCGGTAGGTCGCCGCCAACGCCATCGTCAATGGCAGGAACTTCAGCACCGTCGGTATCGCCGGCGCCCACGCGTGCAAAAACATCACGCCCACGACGGCAGG
>JBMSHA010000237.1:0-3297 GCA_049416245.1 Flavobacteriales bacterium
GCGCTACACGCAATACAACGCCATTCCGACGAGCATCAACCCAGCCTTTGCCGACTCATTGGACGATGCACGATTGGCAACGGTTTACCGCAACCAATGGGCCGCCATGCCCGGTGCGTATGTTGGGTGGCACGTCGCCGCCGACTGGTACAACCGCAATTTGAACAGTGGGTTCGGCATCTTGATGAGCCAAGAGGAAGCTGGAGCCGGTGGCTTGAATACCACCCGCATCGCTGGGCAATACGCCTATGAAATTCCGCTCGGTAATGGCTGGCGCCTGCGCCCTGCGTTGCAAGCAGCGCTCGGCAATCGTTCGATTGACATGCAGCAGTTGACTTTCGGTGACCAGCTCATTCGCGGGCCGCAAGTGTCCAGCATTGAGGACCGACCCAGTGTCTCTCGCCACTACTTCGACTTTGCCACCGGCTTTTTGTTGACCGGTCAGTACACGTGGTTGGGCTGTTCATTCGATCACTTGAACAACCCCAATGAGAGCTTGAATCCAACGTACATCGATCCGATGGACATCAAGACTTCCGTGCACGGCGGATGGCGCATGCCCATCGTGGATTACATGCGAAACAAGCACCACGGGGATTTGATTGTGGCATTCAACTACATGGCTCAAGGTGAATTTGACCAATTGGATTTGGGCATCTACTACGACACGAACCCCCTCAGTTTTGGGCTGTGGTACCAAGGCTTGCCTTTCGGCCATACGATTGAAGGCGGAACGGATGTGGATGCCGTGAGCGCCATAGTGGGCTACGGTCAAGACAACTGGAAGGTGGGCTACAGCTATGACATCACATTGAATACCCTCGGACTCTCCACCACAGGCGGAAGCCATGAACTGGTGCTTTCTTATACCTGGCAAACGCAACAGCGCCAGCGGCCTTCTGCTCCGCGCTATCTGCCTTGCCCCGTTTTCTGATAGTTAAGCGGATCAGAATTCAAAAAGCTGGCCCGGTTTTCATTGCAGTTGCAATGGGAACCGGGCTTGCGGGTATTCTGTGCTTCTTTACAAGCCTATTTGATTGACTTCCGGCTCGAGTTGAACACCGAATTTGCGCTTTACATCAGCCATGATGTCGCTTGCCAGCGACCAGATTTCGGCGCCTGTCGCACCGCCGAAATTGACCAATACGAGGGCCTGGCGATCGTGGACCCCACAGCGGTTGCGCCGGTGTCCTTTCCAACCGGCTTGATCAATCAGCCAACCGGCAGCTAGCTTGACATTTCCATCATCCAAGCGATAATGCACAATCTCCGGATGCCGTTCCTCAACGGCCGCGAAGGCTTCAGGGCTCAACGTTGGATTCTTGAAGAAGCTTCCTGCATTGCCGAGCACTGCTGGGTCCGGCAGTTTCGATTGACGGATGCGCATGACCGCTTCTGCCACGTCACGATGACTGGGATTTTCCGATTTTTGAAGGAGCTCGAGTTCTGCTCGAATGGCACCGTAATCGATATGAATGGGAGCGTTTTGATCGAGGCGAAACGCAACACGCACAATCACCCATTGGTCCCGTTCCTCCTGCTTAAAAATGCTCTCTCGGTATCCAAAACCACATCGACTGTGGTCAAACCGTTCGAGCGCCCCGGTCTCCCGATGGATCGCCTCCAACCACAAGAATCGGTCTTTGACTTCCACACCGTACGCGCCGATATTCTGCATCGGTGAAGCCCCAACAGAACCCGGGATGAGGGCCATGTTTTCCAACCCGTGCCAGCCCATTTCAAGGGCGTACATGACCCATTCGTGCCACACCTCACCCGCCCCTACCGCCACATCCACCGTCTGGTCATCTTGCGCAATCACTTCCATTCCGCGCACGTTCATTTTCATAACCAACCCCTCCCAATCCATGTGCATCAGCACATTGGAACCGCCACCGAGGATCAACAACGGCCAATCATGTCGCGCAGCTTCTGCCAAAGCCCACCGCACTTGAGTATCCGAATCCACTTCGACAAAGGCATCGGAATATGCGTCCACACCAAACGTGGTCAACGCAGCCAGTGATCTTCGTGGCTCGATCACGGGCGCATCCGAAGCCCCCATCATCCGCCCTCCACTTTTCGGCTTTTGCCGCACCTTACGACCGTTGACGGCATGGTACCATTCCGATTCGGCCATGCGGATGGCTGAACCTTCGCACGCCAGCAATTCTTGGACCCAGCGGTACCGCGGAAAATCAGACGCAAAATGATGATGAATCACCCAACCACCGGAGCCAATCGGTTGCCATTCGGTCACGTGTTTCGGACCCTCGATTGCGTACAGCGTGTCGGTACCGGATAATCCGCGAAATTGGGGAAATCGTTCGCTCATCTCGCTCGCAAGTTCGGCATGGCCGTGGAAACAATGCAGCCTTTCAGACGTTGTATTTTTGAACATCAGAAAAGCAACCTATGCGTTCTTCTTCCAACCATGACGCCCAGACGCCCGGCACCCTCGCCGTTCAACAAGGACGTGATTCTGCGAACTCCGGACAGTGGGTGAGTGCACTCATCGCATACGACCAAGCGCTTTCGGTGCATCCAGCCTGGGAATTGGACCCCGATTTTTTGAACGACCGAGCCGTTGCGTTATTTCACAACCAACGCATGGAGGAAGGGTTGAAATTGCTCAATGCCGCGGTTGCACAACAACCGCATTATGGGTACCGATACGCCGCGCGAGGTTGGATGAGGCAGGCAATGAAGGACATCCAAGGAGCGATTTCAGATTACGAAAAAGCCATCGAATTGGATCCTGAAGACGCGATTACTTTGAACAATCTTGGTCTTCTCGAAGAACAGTTGGGGCGCATGAAATCGGCCAAAGAGCGCTTTCGGATGGCGGATGAACTCGATCGCGTTTTGGAAGAACGAGAGATCCCGAAAGCCGAACCGAAATCAGAGAGCTCGCCCGCCCCATTTCGTGACGCACCCGAGGGGGTTTGGAAGGAAATTTGGAAGGCCTTGTTCACACCTCAAGGGCGAAAAGAATTTCTTGAATTCTTGCGCAATGGGTTTAAATTGAACGGTTAAAACCGACCCTTTTTGCCACGAGTCACAACTTTTCTGGAATCCCTGGCTGACCAAGTCCTGGCGCATCCCAAGCCCGAGGAATGCTTGGTCATAGTTCCCAGCCAACGAGCAGCAGCAAAATTCGAACGTACGCTGTCCATGCGCATGGAACGGGCCGGTTGGTTACCTCGTGTTCAAACATTGGGATTGACTATCCAACAGCACGCAGATTATTCCCCGATTTCGGGGATGGAAGCGCTTGCGGTGCTTTACACCACCTGG
>JBMSHA010000238.1:0-3285 GCA_049416245.1 Flavobacteriales bacterium
CAACCGTTTGCTTCAATGCATGCGACGGGTGTGAATGACATCGCACACTTATGAAAGAAAGGCCGCTTCATGCGGCCTTTTTTTTGGGGTCAGCTGCACGCGCAGCAATCGACGCTTACGTGAAGGTTCAGCCGCGGCCCAAAATTTCTTCGACGTTGCTTTGGATGGTTTCACACAACCCGTCCAAAGGCAAATCGTTATCATCCACCCCAAACGGGTCTTCGATTTCCTCCGCGATCAGCTCGACACTCACGAGGATGTAAAAAATCAGCATCACGACCGGCACACTCCACCACGCAAACGTCGCGACAAATCCGATGGGCAGCGTCACCACGTAAAGGAAGATGAATTTCTTCAAGAACATGCTGTAGCTGTACGGAACGGGAGTCTTGAGGATGCGCTCACAAGCACCCAGGATGTCGACCATGCGCTCGAGGTTTTGGGAGATGAGCCAATGCTGTTGGGCCGTGAGTTCGCCGGCGGCGAGGAGCGAGGTGGCGCGGCGTTCCATATACTGGGCCCAGGCGTTCGGGACATGCTGTGCCTGGGCGAGTGCAGCGGCCTCGGGAGGAATGGGGGCGCCGGGTACATTCGGTCGCAGGTGGTCCCGCAGCGCCTTCACAAAGCCCGGGATGGCTTCATTGAAGTGCTCGTGCGCGGATTCATTGGGGGTGAATTCGCGGATGCGCAGCGCGAGCGTGCGTGACACATTGACCAAAGCCCCCCACTGCTTCCGTCCTTCCCACCAACGGTCGTATGCGGTGTTGGTCCGAAAAACCAAGAACAACGAAAGCACAAAACCCAGCAGCGAGTGCACCACATTGCTTACCTCCATCGGCTGCTCCAACACCTCGAGCTCCACATAACAAATGCCCGCCGTAAAAGCACCCATCGCCCCCATCGCCGGAAGCAGCTTGCGAAAGACTTGCCGGCTGTAGGCGTGAAAAATGAGGCTAAACCAACTTTTCGGATTGTAGTGGATCATGGCATGAACTTTTGATCAGCCAAATTAGCGGGAATCTCCGGAAACACCCCATGTGCACAACCAAAGCACCGCTGTTTTCCTCACCTTTGAAGCGATGGATGGAATCGGCTATTTGGCGTTGTTCGCTGCATCGTTTCTCTCGGCAACCGTCATCCCGTTCAGTTCGGAGGCGGTGCTGGCGGCCACGCTGCTCGGCGGGGGCGAACCGCTCCTGTGCCTCATCCTCGCAACGGTTGGAAACACGCTGGGCGGGATGACTGGCTATGTGCTGGGCCGGTGGGGAAGTCGCGCGCTCAGCGAGAAGCGGTCCGTACTGAATGATGAGCGCCGAAAACGGTGGATGGACCGGATCAAACGGCACGGCGGCGTGGCCGCCCTCGGGTGTTGGTTGCCCGGGATCGGTGATTTCATCGCGGTCGCTTTGGGCGCGCTCCGCGTCAAGTGGCTTCCCACGTTGTTTTGGATGGCCTTGGGGAAGGCCGCCCGTTATGCCATCGTCCTGGGTATCGTGCCGTTTTCCGCGCAGTGCGGCTTACCAACCGATGCCGACGTTCACGCCGAAACGCAAACCGACACCGTCGGACTCACCGAAGAGTCCGGAAGCGTTGTCATCATCGTAGTCTGAAACCGTGTTGACCTTCTTGATCTGCGGGCCGGCGAAAATCTCCCACGCGATGTCGGTGTGGCTTTGGTAGCCGAAAAGAAGAGCGCCACCGTTTGCCGATCGATCGAGGATGATGTCCCCCGTATCTTCATTGGTGTTCGTGACGCTTCGGAATCGTCCGGCCAACGCCAAGTATACGCCTTCGCATGCCGGACCCTTTGGGTACCAGCGCACTTCAGGAATCGCAATGAATCCCGAGCGGCTCGAGCTGACCAACGTTGTTTGAGTGCCCCCCAGCGAATCGGTGGCAGTCAAATACGAACTCCCCGTAATGATGCCCGCCGAAAGCTGCACGGAGAAATTTTCATTCAACGCATGCTCGTAGCCCAGCTGGTATTGACTCGCGAACAATCCAAACGGATTGAACTTCGCAACGTGCGCATAATCTTGTTGGGCAGAAGCCGAGAAAGAGGCGGAAACGGCCATCGCCGTGCACACCAACATCAAGTAAGGGGTGTTTTTCATGGGGCCAATTTAAACGAAACTACCGCAACTGATTGCGGAATATTCCGGCAGCAGTTTGCGAATGACCTGGCGGTTGCAGGCGTGAAAGATGAGACTGAACCCGCTTTTGGGGTTGCAATGGATCATGATCGTAACCGGATAACGTAACCCAAAAAAACGACGAAGCCCCCCGGAAAACCGAGGGGCTCACTACAATAATTGGTAAGAAATTAATCCGCTAACAACGCGGCATTGTAGTACAAATCGCTGCTCGTGATTTTGCCTTCGGCATTAAAGTCGTCCATGCGCAACATCCGAACGACTACCTCCTCGGCGTCCTTGTCGCCTTTCTTTTTGAGCCGAATGTTCCACCAAGACTGAACCACACGCGCCTCCAGCCAATCGTACTCCATATAATCCGGGTAGCCGCGCTCATCAAATGCAATCAGCTCCCAATTGGCCAGAAATTCAGCGTCTCCCGCCTTGTTTTCCTCCATGCCATATGGCTCCGCGCGGTTCATATCGTTGAATTGAGCATCCTCAGTGAAGTAGCTATAACTCGTTTCCAAATCGCCATTCAAGAACGAATACATCATCTTCCGAACGGTGTTGATGTTTTCGTGGTTCATGTAAATGGTGCCGTTTTCGCGATCACGTGTTGGCCAGGCATCCCACATCTTGCGGTAGTTGCGACGATCGGTATAGTCGAATGCCAAGGCAATCTTATCGCCTGCTTCGTTGAGCATGTACAAACGGTGGTTTGGCATGTCGAACTCTACGCCTGTTTGAGCGTTCATTCCGTAAATCCGGTCCCAGCATTGCACCCAAACTTGTCCTCCTTCCGTATACTCAATGGCATCGGGGTATGCCGGTTCATCCTGCGTGATGCTCAGGTACTTGATGTTCTTCGACCACCATCGCGCTTGACCAATGAATTGAGCTTTCGTGGTGCCTTCCTGGTCTTTGTTTGACGACAGGGCATCAAAAAGTTTGAACTCATCATCCAACAAGTCGGCCAACGCTGCAGAATCTCCTGCCACAAATGCCTCGTTCAGATCTTGGACCATTTTAATCGCAGGATGTTTGCTGAAAACCGCTCCGTTTTCTTTTTTCTTCTGCGCCGAAGCACCGACAAAGACCATGCACATGGCCAAAGCAAATAACGTTCTCATGAATTATGAATTAAGGGTTA
>JBMSHA010000239.1:0-3275 GCA_049416245.1 Flavobacteriales bacterium
GTTGCGAAAAAGCGCACCGTCTTTGAGGAAGAAAAAGGTCATGAACGTCACGGAAAACAATCCGAACAGAACATCGCCCATTCGGCCTAAGAAGCCGGTCAATACGCGGCTAATTTCATTGAATTCGAGTGATTTTTGAACCTTGGCGAGCACAAATTCGCTGTTGGTTTGGCCATCTCCGCTGAGGTTGATTGCGCCCATGGTGCTATCCAACCAATCCAATCCGCGACCCGCAAATTGCTTCAGTTGATTGGTGTCGATTTGTCTTAAAAGTTCTGCTTGTTCGGTAATGAGCGGAGCGAACAACTGAATCACACCCATGCCTAAACTACCGAAAATGAGCAAGGTCACTACGGCTCCGATCGAAGGAGGCAAGCTACGTCCTCTCAATCGAATTCGACTCAGTGAAAGGACAATCGGTCTCCCGATGAAACTCAGCGCCACAGAAAGGAGCATCAAGCCTACAAGAAATTTGAACTTCCAAAGTCCAATAACGAACAGAATGAATCCTGTGATTCCAATGATTGATCGTAAAGTTGGACGCTTCATGCCAAAGACTTTGTAGGGTGTAGCGAAGGTAACGGGTAAAAGTAAAATGATAAGATTTTTAGGTAAGATTAAAAATATATTTTACATTTGAAAAATGGAAGTTTCAGTAAGCCAAGAAAATTACCTCAAGGCCATTTTGAAATTGGAGGCCAGTGATGGTATCGCAACCAACCAAGCGATTTCGCAAACACTGGATTCGACACCGGCCGCTGTTACGGGCATGCTGCGAAAATTGCTTGTTGAAGGCTGGGTCGAGTACGAAGCGTATCAGGGAGCCCGTTTGACCCAATCAGGCCGTAAACATGCGCTGTCGACTGTCCGTAAACACCGATTATGGGAGGTGTTTTTGGTCGATAAATTGAAATTTCCATGGGAGTCGGTGCATGCCCTGGCAGAGGAATTAGAACACATCGGCGATGTGGAACTCACGAATAGATTGGATGTTTTTCTAGGTCGCCCCGCATTTGATCCTCACGGAGACCCCATTCCTGACGCGGAGGGCCGCATTCGCGAAAGAAAGCACGTGGTCAACGCGGCCACAATTGGTGTCGGTACGTCCTTTTCTGTTTGTGGCGTGACCGATAGCTCTGCCGAATTTCTTCGTCATTTGAATCAGCTTGATGTCGAGCTCGGAAATACGTACGAGGTGATAAAATTTTTCGATTTCGATGGGAGCTATCAGTGGTCTCATCATGGGGCAGGGACAACGATGGTCTCTCGAGAAGCGGCTGCTAAAATTTTGATTCAGGTAATATGATGGATACAATCATTCTTTGGTTTGAAAGGGTGGGGGCCGTTGAAGCCGCATTGGCAGCCACACTGTTCACTTGGTTTATGACAGGCTTGGGAGCATCACTCGTTGTGTTCTTCAAAAACATGCACAGGCGCTGGTTTGACGGGATGCTCGGTTTCACTGGAGGGGTGATGGTCGCTGCCTCATTCTGGTCGCTTTTGTCACCTGCAATTGAGATGTCAGCAGGCGAAGGATTCGACAAGGTGATGCCCGCAGTGGTTGGATTTGGAATTGGGGCATTGTTCATTTTTGCTTTGGATAAACTCACTCCGCATTTGCACATCAATTTCAGCAAGGATGAGGCCGAAGGCCCGACTACGGATTGGCACCGATCAACCCTGCTCGTATTGGCGATTACCCTTCACAATATCCCGGAAGGTTTGGCTGTTGGCGTGCTTTTTGGCGGAGCGGCTTTGGGGCTGGACGGTGCAACAGTAGGCGGAGCCGTTGCGTTGGCCATTGGCATTGGGATCCAAAATTTCCCAGAAGGTCTCGCAGTGAGCTTGCCTTTGAGGCGGCAAGGGGTATCGGCAGGTCGGTCCCTTTGGTTTGGACAATTGTCCGCAATCGTTGAGCCCATTGCAGGTGTCATCGGAGCGATAGCCGTGATGCAAATGCAGTTGATTCTGCCTTATGCCTTGGCTTTCGCGGCAGGTGCCATGATCTATGTCGTTGTCGAAGAAGTGATACCAGAGACGCAGCGAGACAAATACACGGACTTTGCGACGCTTGGGTTTATTGGTGGCTTTTTATTGATGATGTCACTTGATGTGGCTTTGGGGTAGCCCCATCGCTCCCTGAAGGTCGGCACCTTGAAACCACCCTGAACTCATCAAAAGCACCGTGCGGTTGTTCAAGTCCAATTTGCTCAGATGGGTTTCAATGTCGCGCGGACTTGTTACGACGCGCACCTGACCCGTCCGATCAAAACACGCTTGAACAAACGAAGGGTCGAGCGCTGGCAGTTTTTTGAGCTTGAGCACGTCCGGACTGTAAAATACCATTGCGTCATCTGCGGTTTCAAGGGCTCGCTCGTAGGTGGGCAAGAAATCGCGATTCAGACTGGAAAACGTGTGCAATTCAAAAATGGCGGTAAGCTTTCGACCAGGGAATGCGGATTTCACTGCTGCGGTGGTAGCCGCCAATTTGCTTGGTGCATGAGCAAAATCTCGGTAAACGGTGAACGTGGGGCCTTCGGCGAATACCTCCAAACGCCTTGCCGCTCCTTTGAATCCTGAAATAAGGGAATCAAACTTAGTCACATCCATGCCCATCAGGCGGGCCAATTCCCTGGCACCTGCCATGTTTTGATAATTGTGCTTCCCCACCAATGCGGTTTCGATACGGCATCCGTCTTCGAACGTAATGCGCGTTAAACCATCTTTTGTCGACTCATGATCTGGTGTTTTGTAAGAAACCCAGTGGATGTCATCGCGATTGCACGATGCCACTACTTCGCGCAGTTTTTCATTTTCCTCGCACCAGACCACATGGCCGCCATATTCAACGGTCTCGAGAAACAACGAAAATTGCTGAGCGTAAGACGCTTCCGTGGGGAAGACATTGATGTGGTCCCAAGCAACGCTGCTGAGTAAGGCCACTTCTGGTCGGTACCACAAAAATTTCGGGCGACGATCAAGGGGTGAACTCAGGTATTCATCTCCTTCGAAAATGGCCCAGTCTCCTGGGCTGTCTATAGCAACCATCCGATCGAATCCTTCGAGCTGTGCGCCAACCATGTAGTTAAATGATTCATTCGATCCGTGCAAGGCGTGCATGAGCATAGAGGTGATGGTGGTTTTTCCGTGCGAACCGCCGATCACCAGTCGCCGCTTGTTGGCGTTCATCTCAAACAAGAATTCGGGATAGGATTGAATTTTCAGTCCCAATTCTTGGGCTTGGATGAGTTCCGGATTATCTTTTCTGGCATGCA
>JBMSHA010000240.1:0-3266 GCA_049416245.1 Flavobacteriales bacterium
CATGCATTGGCATACGAGTCGACTGCAGGAATCGTAGCCATCCTGGTACTGCTGTTGCACCGAGGCCTCACCCGTGAGGATTCAGAGTCAAATGGGCAGTTGACTTAATAAATCTCCACGGTGCCTTCGAGGGTCGCGCCAAACATGGCCACACCATGGCCCTCTGGATGCGCCCAAGCACGAAACATTCCCGCACTGTTGCAGACCAAGGCAATTTTTCCCAAAGCGTCAACAGCCACTACGCCGCCATCTCCTCCCAACGCCCCCATTTCATCGAAAATGGTTTCACGGCATGCCTCACCCAAAGACGAATTACCGTGCAACATGCGGCCATGGATATCTTGGGCAACTCCCGTCCGAATGAAATATTCACCCCAACCCGTCGCCGAAACAGCGCAAGTCCTGTTGTCTGCCCAGGTGCCCGCTCCGATGATCGGGCTGTCGCCGATCCGGCCGTGGCGCTTGTAAGTCATTCCACCCGTAGACGTTCCAGCTGCGAGGCCGCCAGATTGGTCCAGGGCTACGCATCCTACGGTTCCTTTTTTCGATTCCAATCCCGCTTTGACAGATTGCTCTTCCTGACGTTTCATGCGCAGGTAGCGATTGTAAGCTTTGGCGGTCCAAAACCACTCATCCGTTGCTTCCTCATGACCAAGCGAAGCAGCAAACTCCCCGGCTCCGTGTCCACTGAAAAACACATGTTCACTTGAATCCATCACCGATCGCGCCACGGAAATGGGGTGACGGTATCCGCGGATTCCCGTGACGGCTCCGCAGTTTCGCGTGGATCCATCGGCGATCGACGCATCCAATTCTTGCACGCCCTCAGCCGTGAACACGGCTCCTCGACCGGCATTGAACAAGGAATCGTCCTCTAAAAATCGAATCACGGCTTCAACCGCATCCACCCCGTTTCCTCCGGTCGCCAGAATGCTCTCTCCGATTTCGATGGCTTGAGACAACGAAAATTCATAGGCTGCCTGTTGTTCGGCAGAAAGGTCCTCCTCACCAAAATGCCCGGCCCCGCCGTGAATGGCCAGTGCCCATGCTCGTGGCTTCACATCGTCACCTCCATTTTTAGCGGGCATGGAGGGAGAGCCGCATCCAGAAACCATCCCAATCAGGGATGCAATCAATGCAAAATGAATCAGTTGCTTCATCCAGCGATATTAGCGCAAAGGTTTGGTTCCCGCAACGAATAATTTCCCATTGTGGGACTCTGTTCCGGAAGCCTGGTCATAGCCGATTGTGATCATTTCCAAATCAACAAATCCGACCTCTCCCATCAAATCGTTCAAGCGATCCGAGCTGCAGTAATGCAAAAAGGCCAAATGCTCGCCTTTGGCTCTTCGGTAAAAAACGTCCCCTTCTTCATAGCCCTGGTTAGCCAATCGCTGCTCGGCAAACTGCCGCCGCGCTTCCGGTCCCCACTCGTGCTCATCTTCGATATCAAACGCGTCAAAAAAGAATCTACCTCCCGGTTTGAGCATGGCAAATGCAGACTTAATTACACCATAGCGTGTTGCTCGATTCGGCAGGTGCCCATAGGCATACAAAAGGGTGACGACCTCGAACTTTTCTGGTTCAATCCACACGTCCGGCTCCCTCAACGAACCGGCAGTAACACGGAGATCACGCTCGCCTGCAATGGCCACCATTTCCTCGCACAAATCCAAGCCCAGCATCTCATAATCCAGTCCTGTAGCCTCACGAATCGACGCCGCCCGGCGCCCCGTGCCGCAAGCGAGGTGCATCACCCGTTGGACTTCGAGCGCTTCGTTCAATGCTCTGATACCATTCGCCACGCGTTGATCAATGGCTTCGGTGTATGTCCGTCGCTTGATAATTTGCTTATCCAAGGCATCGTACCGATTGGCGTGCTCTGCAAAGTAGTCCATGACCATGCGTTCAACGTTTTCGGGGTCGGGCATGGGCACGATATTGCATTGAATGTGTGAAGCTTCGTCAGTCGGCTCAAATTCAAAGGCACCCTCCCGAATTTCATGATAACACGTGGTCGGCAGGTGCACAGATGCTGTAGGAGCCAAATCGTTGCAAGTAAACGTGCGGCCCGAAGGCAAGTCGTACAGCACCAAACCATCCAAATTTGCCAATGCTGGGCAATAAAAATGCAGCGTCACAAGTGACTCCGTGGGACTCCCGTTTTTGATTTTGTGCAGAGTGCCATCCGGCTCGGGTACGATTCCGGAGGGATAAGCTCTCAAGACCTCCTTTTCACGCAATACCTGCCCACGCTTCTCGTAGGTCACATTTTCCAGGATGCCCTGTAAGCAAACCACGGTCCCCCAAAACCCTGCATGATGATGCACCGCACTCTCCACACCCGCCGGCCAGTGTAGCAATACCACTTCAAACGGTTCCAGGCACAGGATGTTCCGCCCGTAGTCATGAGGATTTGTGGCCTCGGGAACCCATGCTTCCCAACCGGACTCAAGCCAATCAATCCCTTCCACCCATTCGCATAAACGCTCGTAAGTCAGCGGATTCGGAGCTAAATGGGTTAAATCTTCAGCGATGGATTGTAAGTCGACAGGGGCGGTTGCAGGTTGCATAAAAAACGGATTGGTTTCGCCATAAGATAGGCCGCATCGGATTTCCAATCCAAACCCAGACACTGATACCTGTTTATGAGGTAACTTACATCTCCAACCTGCGAACATGAACAAATCCCTCATTCTCACCTTGATTGCACTGCTCGCCAGTGGAAGCAACTTTGCCCAATCTGAATGCGGCTGGCAACCGGATGTGGAACAAGATTACAACATCGGCATTACGGATGTCTTGGCCATTTTGGGCATTTTCGGAGCTCAAGATTTGGATCAAGACGGAATTTGGAACACCGTAGACTTGTGCGAAGACACGACTGCCTGCAATTACGATGCAAATCCCTCTGAAACATGTGAGTACGAGGATGCTTTCGGGGTCTGTGGCGGCGCAGGGCTGTTGCCTGAATTGTTGGTCGGTTCCTGGCAATTCACTACCGCTGCGGGCGCCGTGGGTGTGGGGCCGGATGCCTATAGCACGTCGTGGTACAGCAGCCCAGCCATGGGATTGCAACCCCCTCAATACGACGACGTCTACACGTTCAACATCGACGGGTCCATCACCACCGACTACAACGGATCCATCATCGACGCCTTCCAGAATTACACCGAACAGCCTTACACCTGCAACAATGCATCATTGACCTTCATGCCCAGCGGCGGCACATCCGGCGAAGATGCATTTTCGTTGGCACCCGGCAC
>JBMSHA010000241.1:0-3266 GCA_049416245.1 Flavobacteriales bacterium
AGCGCCACGGGGCGGAGGTCATCATTCAACCCGGACGCGTGCGTTCCTACGATGGCAGCATCTTGGAGATGCGCAATATCATCGGACAGTATCGGCCGGATCATAGAGAGCGCGTCATGTTGTTTGCCCATTGGGATACCCGCCCTTTCGCAGACAAAGACACCCTCAGGCAACGCGAACCCATCGATGGTGCCAACGATGGGGGATCCGGCGTCGGGGTCTTGCTTGAGATCGCGCGCATCCTGGGAAACGACACCACACTGGATCTCGGGGTGGACATCATCCTCTTCGATGCAGAAGATTACGGAACGCCTGAATGGGGAGAACGCAATCAAAATTCCGCTTTAACGTGGTGCTTGGGCAGCCAATTTTGGGCTGGACAACCTCACCGGGTGGGTTATCGGGCCAAGTACGGCATCTTGCTCGACATGGTTGGGGCTGAAGGGGCCGTGTTCAATCGAGAAGGCACCTCCATGGCCTACGCTCCGGATGTGGTTCAGCGCATTTGGAATGCGGCAGAGCAATTGGGATTCGGAAATTATTTCAAAACGGATGTCACACCCGAAACCATTGATGACAACCTCTTCGTTTCAGAGTTTGCGGGCATTCCTTCTGCAAACATCGTGCACTACCAAGTCCAAGTACTGCCCATGGGATACGGTCCATTTCATCACACCCATGCCGATAACATGAGCATCATCAGCCGCGAAACCCTTGATGCTGTGGGGAGCACGGTACTCGACGTGCTTTGGAACGATTGATTCGGCACGCCAGCTTAATTCGCGCACGGGTGTGAACAAATTACCCTTGCCGGTCCCGCAGCCAGACCCTTGGGGAATTAGCTTGGTTCCATGATGCGCTCAGTGCAATTTCGAAGCCATTTCATGACCGCTTGGGCACTGCTAGGCTTTTGCTTTTTCTCACCTGCGCGCGCATCTGACTCCATTGCGCCGGCCGGAATTCGGCCCCAAGATTCACCGATGATGGAGGCTGCGTGGATGCTCCATCGCGCAGACTCCCTTCTGGAAATCGACCGCCCAGTCGCCGCCCTTTCCATGTATCGGGGTGCGTCGGAGCGATCTTTTGATCCATGCCAGCGATCTCGAGCGCATGTTGGTATAGCCCGCATCTACGCAGGAAGCCAAAACCCAGAACTCGCGACTGCAGCGTTACAGAACGCCCACACCGGTTTTCTTGCTTGCGATTCGGATGTCCGCAAAGAACAGGTAATACGTGCGGCAGATTTATGGTTGGCATTGTACCAAGAAAGCCGAGCCATCGAATTGATTCAATACGAATTGCAACTGGAGCCCAACGATTTACAGCTCATGGCCAAATTGGCCGACCTCTATTTCACAGCAGGTCTTTGGGACCAAGCTCGGACCCAGTACACGCTATGCTTGAATCACATCGAGGCATCCAATCCTTCCATGAAGGCAACTTGGCTCAGCGCCATCATCCAAACCGAAGGCATTGAAGGAAAATCGGCGTCTGACTCTGTGGTTGCTGCCTTTGCAGAAGTTGCCGAAATCATTCCCCGCGCGGAAGCCCAGAGTCATCGCGAACAAATTCAATTGACATTCGCCTTAGAAGGTCAGCATGCCCAAGCCCTGATTTGGGCTCATGAATGCGTCACCCACGCAGATCCAACAAACCCCGAAGCCCTGGCCGTTGCTCACTTGCGGGTTGGAAACAGTGCGGTACAATCGCATCGGCCGCTTGATGCGCTGATCGGTTTTCACGAAGCCCTCAAAGCCGCCAGACTCACAGATAACCGCGAACTCGTCGCTGAAATTTTACGGCAAAAAGGCTTGTTTGAACACGAACGCGGCAACAGTTCTGAGGCACTTGAGGCATTTTTGGAACTCGACCGAATCAATGCAGAACTCCTCGCGTTGGCTTATCCTACTGCAGCCAGCAATCGCGAGACCCGACAGTTCAATGAGCAAGTGATGCCAGCCCTGGATCCATTTGATCAAGCGGTTTTTGACATCCAAGCGCAGCGCAGTTCGCCGTATCGCTCGAGTGGGTGGCCATGGATTGCCGGGTTGCTCGGCATTGGCATGTTGGCCTATGCACGCACCCAAAGACAGTTGAAATCCGCCTTGCATAAAGAACGCCGGCGCATCATCCGATTGCGATCGCTCGTCCCCACAGATCGCCTTCCTTCGAACATGCAGACGGTGACTGCAGAATCGACAGAAAGTAGCTTCGGAGACAGCAGTTTGATGCCCAATGGTGAATGGGTAGTCACTCGGGACTCGGATCCGCGTTCACAATGCATTCGAACATTCTTGGCGGAACTTGACGAAGATTTGAAATCGCGCATTTCCGCCGAAATCAACGAAGAGGTGGAATTCAGCATCGGGCCGGAAGTGCGGGTTGCCATTCGCAATTTGCTTCGGGGAGTTGTGGAAATTTCAGCTCAAGAATCCCCCATTACCCTTGAAGTTGCGCCGAAAGGGAGAACGCTCTGGCAGCCGACGCTGAACAGCCGGCATACGGGGGCTTCTAAGGCGTTGGAGGGTCTGTTTTACGGCAAGGATGCATTGGCGTCATCCCGTTGGAACGAATTGCATGCGCAATTGCGAAAGTTGGCAGGCAAAATCAACATCGAGCGTTTGTCTCCCATTGAGGAACGCTTGACTGTTACACTTCCCTACCTCTGAAGGGAATTAAAATTCTCCCTCAAACTGGCTGAGGAAGCGCATGTCGCTTTCGAAAAAAGCGCGCAAATCGCCGATTTGGTATTTGAGCATCGTGATTCGCTCAACGCCCATCCCGAATGCAAATCCAGAATACTCGCGCGAATCGATTCCGGAGGCTTCCAATACGGCCGGGTCCACCATGCCGCAGCCCAAAATCTCCAACCAACCCGTTCCTTTGGTAATGCGTTTGTCCACCTCCGTCTCCAACCCCCAGTACACATCCACCTCAGCCGAAGGCTCGGTGAATGGAAAGTAAGAAGGCCGCAGCCGAATGCGCGTATCCGCACCGAAAAACTCCTGCGCAAACCGCAACAACGTTTGCTTCAGATCGGCGAACGAAACCCCCTTGTCGATGTACAATCCTTCGATTTGATGGAACATGCAATGTGCCCGAGCACTGATGGCCTCGTTGCGAAACACACGACCTGGCATGATGATGCGCATGGGGGGATCACGTCGCTCCATTTCCCGAACCTGCACCGATGACGTGTGCGTTCGAAGCAACATATCCGGGGCGCGATCCACAAAAAACGTGTCCTGCATGTCACGGGCCGGGTG
>JBMSHA010000242.1:0-3255 GCA_049416245.1 Flavobacteriales bacterium
GCAAGCAACACGCTGTTGGGTCGGAAAAACACATCCGGATGCAAAAAAGCCACCCACAACCACGTGAGGCAGGCTGCAGACCAGCTTGGACCCAGGCGTTGGATGGCTTTTTTGAAGGGCATGAGCGTGCCCGAAATTAGTTGTACCTGCCTTAGCAGTATTCGTCGAAGGCCATTTGGAGGTTTTCCGCAATCATTTCCGCGGTGCGACCTTCGATGTGGTGGCGCTCAATCATGTGCACCAATCGACCGTCCTTGAACAACCCGATGCTCGGAGAGCTGGGCGGGTAAGGCAGCATGAACTTTCGTGCACGATCCACGGCTTCGCGGTCGACACCGGCGAAAGCGGTGGTGAGGTGCTCAGGCAATTTGTTGTGTTGCAAGGCGAGCTTGACACCGGGGCGCATGGAGCCTGCGGCACAACCGCAGACGCTGTTGATCACAACGAGGGTGGTTCCTGCAGCATTCAGCGCCGTATCAACGTCCTCTGGCGTCAACAATTCTTTTACTCCGGCCTCGGTGAGGTCGGTTTTCATGGGGGCTACGAGTTCGGGTGGGTACATGGTGTTGGATTTACGCCTCGTCACTCGGTGCAGTGGAGCGGAGGTAGAGTTCGTCGTATTGTTCGTCGTGAATGGGGCTTGGCGCATCGATCATCACGTCGCGGCCCGAATTGTTTTTCGGGAACGCAATGAAATCGCGGATGCTGTCACTGCCGCCAAAGAGCGAACAGAGTCGATCGAAGCCGAGTGCCAGCCCGCCGTGGGGCGGTGCGCCATATTGGAACGCGTTCATCAAGAAGCCAAACTGCGCTTGCGCCTCTTCGGGACTGAAGCCGAGCAGGTCGAACATGCGCGATTGCACGGCTTTGTCGTGAATTCGAATGGAACCGCCACCGATTTCAACGCCATTGATGACCATATCGTAAGCGTTGGCGCGAACGGCGCCGGGGTCGCTGTCGATGAGGCCAAAGTGTTCGGGCTTGGGTGAGGTGAACGGGTGATGCATGGCGTGGTATCGCTCCGTGTCCTCGTCCCATTCAAGCAGCGGAAAGTCCACGACCCACAGCGGCTTGAAGGTTTTTGGATCGCGCAAGCCCAACGCACTGCCCATGTGCAAGCGTAACTCATTGAGCTGGCGGCGAACGGTGTGGAGATCGCCCGAGAGCATGAGCATGAGATCGCCTGCTTGGGCACCTGAGTGGCTCGCCCAGGCGGCGAGCGCGTCGGCGTCAAAGAACTTGTCCACACTGGACTTGAAGGTGCCGTCCTCGTTGCATTTGCAATAGACGAGGCCTTTGGCACCAATTTGAGGGCGTTTGACCCAGTCGGTCAACGCATCCAACTGCTTGCGCGTGTATTCCGCGCATCCCGGCGCCACAATCCCGAGTACGGCTTCCGCTCCGTCGAAAACGCCGAAGCCTTTGCCTTGCGCTACCGATCCGAAGTCGACAAATTCCATTCCGAAGCGCACATCGGGTTTGTCACTTCCGTAACGTTCCATCGCCTCATCATACGTCATGCGCGGGAACGACTCGATGTCAACCTCCAACACGGTCTTGAACAGGTGGCGAACGAGATCTTCGAATGTTTGGAGAACGTCTTCTTGCTCTACAAACGCCATCTCGCAGTCGATTTGCGTGAATTCCGGCTGGCGGTCGGCGCGCAAGTCTTCGTCGCGGAAGCACTTGACGATCTGGTAGTACCGATCGTACCCGCTCACCATGAGCAACTGCTTGAAGGTTTGCGGACTTTGTGGCAACGCGTAAAACTGACCCGGATTCATTCGTGAAGGCACCACGAAGTCACGGGCGCCTTCCGGAGTGGATTTGATCAAATAAGGGGTTTCGACCTCGATGAATTCCACCGCATCGAGGTATTTGCGGGTTTCAATGCTCAAGCGGTGACGCAGCATGAGGTTGCGCTGAACAGGCTTCCGGCGCAAATCGAGGTAACGAAACTGCATGCGCAAATCGTCCCCTCCGTCCGTGTCGTCTTCGATGGTGAAAGGTGGCGTTTTGCTCGCGTTTAAGATTTCAAGCGCAGTCACATCGATTTCGATATCGCCGGTGGGCATCTGCGCATTTTTCGCCTCACGGATTTTGACGGCACCGGTCACCTTAATGACAAATTCCCGGCCAAGCTTTCGAGCCTTCAAGCACAAAGCTTCGTTGGAATCCATGTTGAAAGCCAATTGCGTCAAACCGTATCGGTCCCGGACGTCTACGAAAGTCATTCCCCCCAAATCCCGGGTGCGTTGGACCCATCCGCTCAAGGTTACGGATTGTCCTGCATGTTCGGCGCGCAGTTCGCCACAGGTGTGCGTTCGATGCATGAGTGCAGTGTTCGTTCAGCGTTTTTTCAGTCGCACAAAGGTACTACGAGACAGGTGGTCTTTCCTATTGTCGGGAAGCGGTCGGGCGTTGTGTAGATTTGCGCTATGGAGCAACAAAGAAAACGGTTGAATGAATTGCGCGAGCAGGCGTTGCAGGGTGGCGGGGAGAAGCGCATCGAATCGCAGCATGCGAAGGGTAAACTCACAGCTCGTGAACGACTGAATTTGCTGTTGGATCCCGGTACTTTCGAGGAGCTCGGGATGTTGGTGAAGCACCGGTCGACCAATTTTGGGTTGGACAAGCAGCAATTTCTGGGCGACGGAGTGGTTACCGGTTACGGCCGCGTGAATGGCCGGTTGGTGTACGTTTTCAGTCAGGATTTCACGGTACTCGGGGGCTCGTTGGCTGAGGCACATGCCAAAAAAATATGCCGTGTGATGGATTTGGCCATGCAGAACGGCGCACCGCTCATCGGCTTGAACGACAGCGGGGGCGCGCGCATTCAAGAAGGCGTGGTTTCGCTCGGCGGGTACGCGGACATTTTTTACCGGAACGTGCGCGCGAGCGGGGTCATTCCGCAGTTGAGTGCCATTCTCGGACCGTGTGCTGGAGGAGCGGTGTATTCCCCGGCCCTCACGGACTTTATTTTCATGGCGGAAGGGACGAGCTACATGTTTGTGACCGGCCCAAACGTCGTGAAAACCGTCACGCATGAGGAGGTATCCAGCGAAGACCTGGGCGGAGCCAAGGCGCATGCAATGAAATCAGGCGTGACCCATTTCACGGCTCCAAACGAGGCTCAGGTCATCCAGCACATCAAGGACGTTCTGAGTTACCTGCCGCAAAACTGTGAAGAAGATCCTTTGTCTTTGGCCTACACCCCTGGCGATGAGGTTCGACCTGCCCTGGATGAGGTGGTGC
>JBMSHA010000243.1:0-3246 GCA_049416245.1 Flavobacteriales bacterium
GACGCTTTCGTACAGGCCGTTGTTCCTGAAGTTGCACTCCTTTACATCTGCTTGGGCATTGTTGGCGTCACTGTATTGAAAAATGTCATCGGGTATACGGCGTTGTTCTCGCTGGCAACGATCCGAACAGGGGTCAGCCGCGATTTGCGAAACGCGATGTACGTTAAGGTGTTGAAATTGCCCATGGCGTGGTATTCGGAAGCGCGCAAGGGGGATGCCATCAGCCGCATGACCAATGACTTAATGGAGGTCGAGTTCAGCATCATCGGTACGGTTGAAATCCTTTTTAAAGCACCCATCGCCATTTTGGTCTCCTTGGGAACGCTGTTTTATTTGAGTTGGGAGCTGACCCTGTTTTCGATTGTGTTCTTGCCGCTGAGCGGATACGTCATCAGCCGCATCGCCAAGAGTTTGAAGTACGCCGCTCGCAAGGGAAAGGAGGAGTTGGGTGGACTGGTGTCCATATTGGAAGAGACCTTGGCGGGCATGGCGGTGGTCAAGGCCTTTCACGCGGAAGAACGGTTTCACCGCCGGTTTGATGCTTCCAACCAGCGATTTTTCAAGTTGATGCGCCGCTTGTACAAGCGCGAGTACCTCTCTTCCCCGGTCTCGGAAACCGTTTCATTGACGGTGATGGCGGTGTTGCTCTGGTTTGGGGGCAAGCTGGTGTTGAGTGGAGAAGGCGGATTGACCGGAGATTGGTTCATCGGGTACTTGGTGGTGTTCTCCCAGATCATTCCACCGGCCCGCTCCATTAGTGACGGCTGGTTCCGCATTCAAAAAGGGGCCGCATCGTTGGAGCGATTGGACGAAATTCTGGAGGCTGCTGAAGAGGTGAATGCGGGAACTGCCGAGGTACAACCGCTGGAGTCGGAGATTCGCTTCGAAAACATCACGTTTGCTTACGGCGACGAACCGGTGTTGAAGAATGTTTCATTCGAGGTCAAAAAGGGCCAGACGGTTGCGCTGGTTGGCCCGAGCGGTTCAGGCAAGACAACTTTGATGCACTTGATGGCCCGTTTTTATGAGATTCAGCACGGGCGAATCGCTTGGGATGGTGCCGATATCAGCACATTTGACGTTTCCGGTTTCCGGACACAATTGGGCTTGGTTACCCAAGAATCACGCATCTTTAATGCCTCAGTAGCCCAGAACATTGACCTGAATTCGCTGGCCGGAGGGCAGGTGGATCAGCAACAGCTGGAGGCAGCTGCCGAAGCGGCCAATGCCCGGGAATTCATTGAGGCGATGCAGGACCAATGGGATGCAAATGTGGGAGATGGTGGCGGAAAGCTGAGTGGCGGTCAGCGCCAACGTTTGAGCATTGCACGCGCCCTCTACAAGGATCCGCCGGTGTTGTTGTTGGATGAGGCCACCTCGGCGCTGGACACGGCCTCGGAGCAAAAGGTCCAGGAGGCCATCGGCCGCTTGATGCAAGGGAGGACGAGTCTGGTGGTTGCCCACCGGTTGAGCACGGTGCGCCACGCCGACAACATCATTGTGCTCGATCATGGCAGCATCGTTGAAACGGGCAGCCACGAAGAATTGATGGCACAAGATGGCCTTTACCATCGCCTCGTTTCCATGCAAGACTTCAATTAAGACCCTGCACATGCCTCCGAAGAATACCCGTTTGGGAGCATTGCTCAGCAACCGTTGCCCGAAATGTTATGAGGGCAAGCTTTTCTGTTCTGGCGCGTACAATTTGAAGCGCGTTAGTGAGATGCCCGAAAAATGCGATGTTTGTGGGGAGGGTTTTGCGCGTGAACCGGGGTTTTATTTCGGTGCAGCTTACGTTTCTTATGCATTGACGGTCGCGCTGTGGATTGCCCTGTTTGTGGCCCTCACGTGTTTTGATTGGTGGGGTTGGATGGCTTTCTCGTTTTTCGAAGACGTGCCATTTTTCTTGACGACGGGTATTGTGCTCTTGGTCGTCTTGATGCCTGTGCTGATGCGATTGAGCCGTTCGATCTGGTTGCACATGTTCACGCGCAATCGCTGAAACCCAATGGGCTTAAAAAATCAAAGGGGCCCCTCCGTTGAGGGACCCCTTCTCACCAAATCGCCTGATTCATTTACGCTCTATTCGAGCGTGGCAAAACCAAAACCTAACTGCTATTACGGGGGCAGTTCCTTTTTGGTTACACTTTTCTGAAAAAAAATCGATAATCCGAACTAAAACACTGAATATCAGATGTTTATTTTTCGGATTTTTTTTGAGACATCTCTTCGTTTTGCACGCGGATGCTCTCTTTGTGGACCTGTTCGAGGTAGGTTTCAATGAATTCTGGGCCCAGGCCTGCAGCTTCTGCCCATGCGCCACGGGTCTTGTACACCTCCTTCCAGCGTTTCATCTGCAGAATGGTCATGCCGTGGTTCTTTTTGTACTGCCCAATTTCCCTCGCCAAGTTCATGCGGGTTTGCAGCAACTCGATGACCTGTTCGTCAATCGAGTCCATTTGCAAGCGTAAGGCGTCGAGGTTGGCTGGATCAGACGGGCCGCTGTGGGCGTCACGAATGGTCAGGCCTTGGATCAATGCGTCGAACTGAGCGGGGGTGACCTGCTGGTCGGCATCGCTCATGGCCGCCTCCGGCTGGCAGTGGCTTTCCATCATCAAGCCGTGCATGCCCAGGTCCATAGCTTTTTGCGCCACGCGTTCGAGGAGTTCCCGCTTGCCGGCAATGTGGCTGGGGTCGCAAATGATTTTCAAATCGGGCATGGCCATTTGCAAAGCGATGGCGATTTCCCACATGGGCGCATTGCGGTATTCCTGTTGACCATAGCGGCTGAATCCTCTGTGAATGGCCCATACCGGGGCGTTCGTTGCTTTTCGGACCCGTTCGATGGCGCCCATCCACAACGGCAGATCAGCGTGCATCGGGTTCTTGACAAAGACCGGAACGTTGGTCCCCTGGAGTGCCGTTGCTATTTCTTGCACAGCGAATGGACTTACGGTCGTTCTCGCGCCAATCCACAGCACGTCGATGCCCGCTCGCAGGCAAGCATCCACATGTTGAGCATTCGCGACTTCGGTCGCAACGGGAATTCCGGTTTCTTGACGAGCAGCGACCAACCAATCCAATGCAGGTTCGCCGCGCCCCTCAAACGCATTGGGCCGAGTGCGCGGTTTCCAAACGCCTGCACGGAACAAATGAATGCCAGCATGTTGCAGGGCACGGGCCGTTTGCAAGACCTGCTCTTCGGACTCAGCACTGCAGGGACCGGCCATGAAAACCGGTTTTTTA
>JBMSHA010000244.1:0-3244 GCA_049416245.1 Flavobacteriales bacterium
TTCAACACCAAAAGCATCGTCGAGCACTTTGGCCATCGGTGCCAAGCAATTTGTTGTGCAAGAAGCGTTTGAAACAATGCGATCCGCGTTGGTCAGGATTTCGTCATTCACTCCTAAAACTACGGTCTTCATGGATCCCTTTGCAGGTGCAGAGATCACCACTTTTCCCGCTCCTGCATCCAAATGCAAAGATGCCTTCTCTTCACTGGTAAATACCCCTGTGGATTCAACCACGATGTCGATGCCCAAGCTTCCCCATGGCAAATCCGCCGGGTTCCGTTCAGCGGAGATGTGAATGGTGTGCCCGTTCACCACCAAGTTTCCGCCTTCAACCTGCACCGAGCCATCGAATTTGCCGTGAATGCTGTCATAGCGCAGCAGATGTGCCAGCGTGTCAACATCAGTCAAATCATTAATTGCCTGAACACTCAAGTCTGAGCGATTCAACATTTGGCGGAACGCTAACCGTCCAATTCGGCCGAAGCCATTGATTGCCACTTTTTTCATTCGTTCAATTTTCTCCTATTAAATGCTCAAAATTTTCGCAATGCGGACTTCGTCTTCCAACGAGGCCGACTTATTCTCTATTACCTCTTCAAATGGGAAGTAGACCAATTGGTCATTGACAACTCCGGCCATGACATTTCGTTTGCCTGACAACAATCCTTCAACCGCCGCTACCCCCAACCTCGAAGCCAGCACACGATCGGCGCATGAGGGGTCTCCTCCACGTTGCAAGTGCCCTAAAACCGTAACACGTGTCTCGTATTTGCTATCAAGTGCATGCACCTTTTTTGCAATCTCAAACGCTCCTCCTTCCGGATGACCTTCGGCGACGATAACGATGCTTGAGGTTTTATTGGATTCTTGGCCTAAGTTGAGGATGTTCACTAAGTCAGAAATTGAAATCCCCGATTCTGGCGTCATGACGGCCACAGCACCGGTTGCAATTCCCGTATTCAAAGCGATGAAACCGCTATCTCGCCCCATTACTTCGACGAAAAACAGGCGATTGTGGCTGTCGGCTGTATCACGGATTTTATCAACCGCTTCAACAACTGTGTTGGTTGCGGTGTCAAATCCGATGGTAAAATCTGTGCCAGAGAGATCATTATCAATGGTGCCTGGTAGCCCAATCACAGGAAAACCCGTTTCACGGCAGAAATGCATCGCACCCTCGAAAGTTCCATTTCCACCTATGACAACCAACGCGTCCACATCGTGCTCAAGCAATGCTTGATGCGCCTTTCGCCGACCTTCGACAGAGCGAAACTCCTCACAACGCGCCGACTTCAGTATGGTTCCACCCCGACCTAAAATCTTAGCAACCGATCGAACGTGCAGCCGCTTGAAATCTCCATCAATCAATCCTTGGTATCCTTGAAATACTCCGACTGCCTCGCAACCATGATATACCGCCGTTCGCACTACCGCACGTATCGCCGCGTTCATTCCTGGAGCATCACCACCAGAGGTCAAAACCGCAATTTTCTTCATATGAATCCGTGAATCAAAACTACGTTCTTCATTGGAACGGCCGCGAATATAAGGTTGAATCCAATCAAGTCCAACCTAAGTGTTAATAATACACTTTTGTTGGTGTCGTGCTAAATTGTATTTTTGACACTATGTTGGAGAACGAAACCTTGCACCTCTCGGTAGACTGTGTCGTCTTCGGTTATGACGATACCGGACTTAAAGTACTGCTCATCAATCAAAAGAACACCAACGATGGAGTAAAAAGCACGACTCCTATGTCTCAACTACCTGGTGACCTGATCCTGATTGACGAAGGACTCGATGAAGCCGCAGGCCGTGTCCTCTATGAATTGACGCAGATCAAAGGTGTGTACTTAAAGCAGTTCAAGGCATTTGGTGACCCCAACCGGGTGAAGGACCTCAAAGACCGATCCTGGTTGCGATCGGTTCGAGCTAAACCGGAACAACGCGTTGTAACCGTTGGCTATTTTGGTCTGGTCAGTTTGCAGGATTACAGCCCTCAACCCGCTTCGTTTGCAGGTGGAGTCAATTGGGTGGACTTACAATCGGTTGGTCCTCTTGCTTTCGATCACAATGAGATTTTATCAGGCGCAATGGATGCCCTACAGGACCAATTGGAGAGTCATCATATCAGCTTCGAACTTCTTCCCAAGAAATTCACATTGAGCCAATTACAAGCGTTATATGAAGTCGTACTCGAGAAAAAATTCGACAAACGGAACTTCCGGAAGAACGTCAAAAAAATGAGCCATGTCGTGCCACTTGACGAAAAGCAACAAGGCGTGATGCACAAGCCCGCCCAATTATTCAGCTTCAACCCCGATCAAATTCATGATTGATTCGCGCGCTATACAGGTCTTTACCTTCGCATGTTCTTTGCTATTCGCAAGCAGCGGCAATGCGCAAAACTTGGGCATTCTGAGTCATCCTCCAAACGGATTGGCCTTTCCGGACGACGAATTGCCTCAGGTGCACATTCTATGTGGCGATGCGCTCGAGTGGATGCTCACCGAAGAAAATTGGTACGCCAACATCGAGCATCCCGCGACGTTCATTTATCAATCATCGGCTTTTTCAGATACCGTAGAAAATGTTGGCTTTCGTCTGCGTGGCAATACGTCCCGAAGTGCGCCCAAGAAATCTTTCAAAGTGTCATTCAACACCTTCGACGAATCGGGCGCCTGGCTTGGATTGCAGAAGCTCAACTTAAACGGCGAACACAATGATCCAAGCATCATCCGTTCGCGGCTGGCTTGGGAGTGCTTGCGTGACGCTGGTGTTCCGGTGTCACGCAGCCAGCATGTCAAGATGTACATCAACGGCTCCTACTTTGGTGTATACGTTAATACGGAGCACATTGATGGGGAATGGCTGGAAAGGCGATTTCAGCATGCCCATGGAAATTTATGGAAGTGCACCTATCCCGCCAACTTGGAATTCATCAGCAACAATCCAGACGCCTACAAATTCACTCCAAGTTGGTCCAATCAGCGGGTGTATGAACTCAAGACCAATAAGTTGGCCGATGATTATTCCGCTCTTTCGCATTTCATCGCGGTGTTAAACAACACCCCCATTGCGGCGTTGCCTTGTGCCATCGAAGATGTATTTGACGTCGATGCCTATCTCAAAACTCTCGCAGGTGAAATCCTCTTTGGTCATTGGGACAATTATGTGGGCAACCAAAACAACTTCTACCTCTACGAACGATCCACAGACGGAAGGCTCATGTACATCCCATACG
>JBMSHA010000245.1:0-3235 GCA_049416245.1 Flavobacteriales bacterium
AGGTGCACGGTTGATCTCATCAGCCAAAACGAAGTTGGCAAAAATCGGTCCTTTTTTGACGCTAAAAGATTCTGATTTTTGGTTGTAAATCATGGTCCCGACCAAATCTGCTGGGAGCAAATCTGGCGTGAACTGAATGCGGCTGAATGCGGCCTCGATGGATTCAGATAAGCTTTTGATGGCGAGGGTTTTGGCCAGCCCTGGTACCCCTTCCAACAATACGTGCCCGTTGCCAAGCAGTCCGATGAGAAGTCGGTCGACCATGCTCTTCTGGCCCACGATGACTTTGTTCAACTCCAAACGCAACAAGTCAACGAATTGACTTGCCTGTCCAATGCGTTCATTCAACGCCCGAATGTCAGGTGCTGAAGCGCTTTCCACTTGCTTTTCCACAACTGCGGACGCAGCGGCTAAATCATTCATTTCGGTCTCGATGTTGTTTGATTCCATATCCATTTGGCTTCAAGGTCTTGCGAATATACCTTTCGGGTTCAAGCGAGGTTTCCTCTACTTAATCAAATCATGTTAAAGAACAGATGAACACGAAAAAACACAGCTTCTCCGAGATCGTTGATTGCGTGCGTGAATTCCACGATTCCTTTGGAATTTCCTACGCCCAGGAGCCTACCGCTGCTATTCCCGAACAAATGGTTCGATTGCGGCATCGCTTGATGGCTGAAGAAACGGAAGAATATTTGGAAGCCGCATTGGCCGGAGATGCGGTCGAGATTGCCGATGCGCTGGGTGATCAGTTGTACATTTTGTGCGGAACGATTTTGAGTCACGGGATGCAACACGTTATTGAAGAAGTGTTCATGGAAATCCAATCTTCAAACATGTCGAAATTGGGTGCCGACGGCAAACCCATTTACCGGGAGGATGGAAAGGTCATGAAAGGCCCTCATTATTTCCGGCCTAACATCGCGCAGATTTTGGAGGCTGAACCGGCTTCGTGATGGAGCGTTGGTTTTTTTGGGCTCTGGAGAGAGCAAAATCAGGTCACCCTTTTTGGCTTAATGCGATTTTTCGGCGCATTCTTCCTTTTAACGTGCCGCATGGCATTCGAGTGCGATCATTTCAAGATGGTGCGGTGGAGGTCGATCTACCGTCACGTCGTGCCAACCGCAATCACCTCAAGGGCATGCACGCTTGTGCCATCGCCACCGCATGTGAATTTTGTTCGGGTTTAGCCGTGCTTTCTCGATTTAATATGTCAGATTACCGCTTGATAATGAATCGCTTGGAGGTGGATTACACACGGCGGCCAGAGCCAGGGAGTTGCCTCGCACGATCGGAAGTTTCGCCGGAGCTTTCCGGTGAAATTCAGGCCATGATGCAACAATCAGAAGATGGAGCTGCCCGGTTTCAAATGACCTCTACGCTGTTCGACTCGGAGGGGAATGAGGTGGCAGTAGCTCAAGTTCATTGGCACGTCAAAGCTTGGAGTCAGGTTCAATTCAAACCCACGGCTTGACGTTGGAAAGTCCATTTGGCAAAGCCCAGAGCTGGAATAGGGGGCGTATCTTTGCACCCGAATAATAGAGCGAGGAAACATGATCAATATCACCTTACCGGACGGTTCACAGCGGCAGGTTGAATCCGGCACGACAGCTTTGGATGTTGCGATGGGCATCAGTGAAGGACTGGCGCGTAACGTGTTGGCCGCAGAAATCAACGGGGAAGTTCGGGATCCACAACGGCCTATCACCGAGGATGCAGCGCTCAAATTGTTAACGTGGAATGACGATGAAGGGAAACGCACCATGTGGCATAGCTCGGCACACTTGCTCGCCGAAGCGCTTGAAGCATTGTATCCCGGGGTGAAGTTTTGGGTAGGACCGCCGATTGAGAATGGGTTCTATTACGACGTGGATTTCGGAGATCACACGATATCGGATAAGGATTTTCCCGCCATCGAGTCCAAAATGATGGAACTCGCAAAGCAGAAAAACCCGTTTGTTCGCTCAGAAATGTCGAAAGCGGATGCGGTGGCCTACTTCGAGGAAAAGGGGGATGAATACAAATTGGATTTGTTGGAGGGTCTGGAGGACGGCACCATCACGTTTTATAATCAGGGCAACTTTACTGACCTCTGTCGCGGCCCGCACATGCCCCATACGGGTCATGTGAAAGCGGCAAAAGTCATGGCCATTGCGGGGGCTTACTGGAAGGGCGATGAGTCGAAAAAACAGTTGACCCGTGTTTACGGAATTACGTTCCCTAAAAAGCAAGAGCTCAACGCCTACTTGGAATTGCTGGAAGAAGCGAAGGCCCGAGACCACCGAAAGCTGGGCAAGGAATTGGACTTGTTTCATTTTTCAGAAAAGGTGGGACAGGGATTGCCCCTGTGGCTTCCCAAAGGCGCTGATTTGCGGATGCGCCTTGAATCCTTCTTGAAAGAAGCGCAACGCAAAGCGGGCTATCAAGGGGTCATCACCCCGCACATTGGTAACAAAGAACTGTACATCACCAGCGGTCACTATGCGAAATATGGTGAGGATAGTTTCCAACCGATCCACACACCGGCTGAAGGAGAGGAGTATTTGCTGAAGCCGATGAACTGTCCGCACCACTGTGAGATTTTTAAGTCGCGTCCACGCAGCTACCGCGACCTTCCGGTGCGATTTGCAGAGTTCGGCACGGTGTACCGGTATGAGCAGTCGGGTGAGTTACACGGTTTGACACGAGTCCGTGGATTTACGCAAGACGATGCGCATATTTTCTGTACGGTTGACCAGGTAAAAGAAGAGGTAGGTAAGGTCATTGATTTGGTCCTCTACATCTTCCGAACCCTGAAGTTTGAGGATTTCATTGCGCAGGTAAGCCTTCGCGATCCTGAGAACCCCGATAAATACATTGGCGCAGATGAGAATTGGAACAAGGCTGAAAAAGCCATCCAAGAAGTGGCCAATGAAAAGGGATTGAAAACCGTTGTGGAGCTGGGTGAAGCCGCTTTCTACGGACCCAAACTTGATTTCATGGTACGCGATGCCATCGGCCGAAAGTGGCAACTCGGGACGGTTCAAATCGATTACAATTTGCCGGAACGTTTTGAATTGGAATATGTGGGTGCCGACAACTCGAAGCATCGCCCCGTCATGATCCACCGGGCTCCTTTTGGCTCGATGGAACGGTTTGTGGCCATTTTGATTGAACATTGCGCCGGGAAATTCCCCCTTTGGCTCACGCCAGAACAGGTGAAAATCCTACCGATTTCGGACCGTTTCAATGAATA
>JBMSHA010000246.1:0-3233 GCA_049416245.1 Flavobacteriales bacterium
GTTTATCTGGTTCAAGCGCTTACCGATCAATTGGATGGAAAGTTGCTTGTGGATAACAAACTCACTAATAACGCGTTAGAAACAGAACACGGGGCATCATTTTTGGTTAGATTTACCCCGTTGACCGATTAGAACCACTTGCACATGCCCATCAATATTCTCGTAACCGAAGACGAAAGCATCGTCCGCAAAGACATCGAGCGTTGCCTCGGAAACTTAGGATACAACGTAGTAGCCTCCGCTGACAATGGCGAAGACGCGATTTCTATGGCGATGAAGCACAAACCGGACCTTGCTCTCATGGACATTATGATCAAGGGCGAAATGAACGGCATTGCTGCAGCTGAAGAAATCAAGCGCAACATGGACATTCCGGTGGTTTTCTTGACGGCCTATGCAGACGAGAACACCTTGAACGAGGCGAAAATGGCAGAGCCTCACGGCTACATTTTGAAGCCATTCAAGGATGTGGATATTCAAACCGCCATTGAAATGGCACTGCATAAGCACGGCAAGGAACAAGAAATGCGTCAAGAGACAGATTTCTTGCGCAGCTTAGCGGAACACAAGGAGGATTCGGACATCATTTTTGTGAAGAACCGCAGCCGGTTGATTCGGGTGAAAAACGAGGATTTGTTGTTCGTAGAAGCGCTTAAAGATTACGTGGTCGTTCATACCACCAACGAAAGCTACACCATTCACTCCACCATGAAGGATGTGGAGACGAAGTTGAGCAGCCCGGATTTCATGCGGGTTCATCGCAGCTATATCGTGAACATTGAGGCGATCGAAAGCATCAAGTATTCAATGATTACCATTTCCGGCATGGAGAAAGAAATTCCGGTTGGAGGGAGCTACAAAGACACGCTGGCTCAGCGTATTAACTTGCTGTAATCCCACATGCATTTTGGGATCAGATGGAAAGGCACCGGAACTCCGGTGCTTTTTTTGTTTTTAAGCGTGTCAATTTCAATGCTCTATGCACAGGATATTTCTTCGGAAAAAATTTTGTTCGCCGCTGGAGACTCGGGCTATGCTTGCTTCCGAATTCCAGCCATCGTCAGCCAAGACGGAAAGGGGCTCATTGCTTTTTGCGAAGGGCGAAGGACGGGTTGCAGTGATTTTGGTGATGTGGATATTGTGATGCGGCGTAGCGAGGACGCTGGCGAAACCTGGTCACCATTGGAGCGAGTGGTTGATTGGGGAGAGCTGCAAGCGGGCAATGCCGCACCGGTGTGGGACGAATTCGATCCGATGTATCCGAACGGAAAACTCATTCTTTTTTTTAATACGGGCACGGCGTCGGAATGGGACGTTCGCTCAGGAAAGGGTCGGCGTCAGGCATGGTTTGTTTCATCTGTCGATGGGGGTAGGTTTTGGACAACCCCGCAGAACATTACCCACTTCATTCACTTTGATTCCTGGTCCGTTGATCCAGAGCGGGATGAACGCACCCTTGCGTTTACCCCAGGCCATGCAATTCAACTGAAAAAAGGGCCATTTGCGGGCCGGCTTTATGTCGCTGCTAATCACAGCATCGGCGAACCTCAAGAAGCATTTGAAGATTACCGAAGTTTCGGCATTTTTTCAGATGATTACGGACGCACCTGGAGCAGGAGCGCGGATGTTCCTGTTCCAGCATCGAACGAGGCGATGGCGGTGGAGACAACCAATGGGTCTTTGGAGCTGAACATCCGCATGCAAGACGGGCGCATTCGCCGTCGGCTTATTGCTGCCAGTTCAGATGGGGGCGCCACATGGGATACCACGTACTATGAGGGAGCGCTGGTGTCTCCCGTTTGTCAAGCAAGCGTTTTGAATACGGGAGCAGCGGGAATGGTGTTTTCCGGGCCCAACGACGAAGAGGAGCGCATCAACCTTGCCCTGTGGCGCAACAAGGGAGACGGTTGGGGAGCGCCTGAGTTGGTACATGCCGGTTTTGCCGCTTACTCAGACTTGGTCCAATTGGAAACCGGGGCAATCGGAGTGCTTTTTGAGGCGGAGAATTACAATCAAATTCGCTTTCAGCGTGTACCATTGGATTGACTTTATTCGCAGATTATGTACCTCTTTCCGACATCCTTGCCAACAAGGTTTAAACACGCGCTGAATTGAACTTTGAACCCTTAATTTTGTTGACGGAATACGTGAGCAAAACAGTGCAATTGGTGTGTTTGAAGGCTCCGTGAACACCGAGAAAACCGAAATTAAATTACTACCTATATGAGCAACGAAAACCCGCATGCCAACGCTAAAAACACGTACAACGTGAACAGCGAAAGCAAGTGTCCGTTTTTAGGCGGAGCGACAAAGCAATCCGCTGGAGGAGGAACACGAAACACCGACTGGTGGCCAAACCAACTGAACCTCAGCATCTTGCGTCAACACTCGTCATTATCGAACCCGATGGGCGAGGATTTTGACTACGGAAAAGAATTCGAATCCCTGGATTATGCGGCGTTGAAAGAAGACATCAACCGTGTCATGACCCACTCACAAGACTGGTGGCCTGCGGACTACGGACACTACGGACCGTTCTTCATCCGTATGGCTTGGCACAGCGCCGGAACCTATCGGATTTCGGACGGACGCGGGGGAGCAGGATCAGGAACCCAGCGATTCGCACCCCTGAATAGCTGGCCGGACAACGCGAACCTTGACAAAGCGCGCTTGCTGCTGTGGCCGGTGAAGCAGAAATACGGCAAGAAGGTTTCTTGGGCGGACCTGATGATTTTGGCGGGCAATTGTGCACTGGAATCCATGGGTTTTAAGACGTTCGGATTTGGCGGTGGCCGCGCAGACGTGTGGGAACCGGAGGAGGATATTTACTGGGGATCCGAAGGCGAGTGGTTGGCGGACAACCGCTACTCAGGCGATCGCGATTTGGAGAACCCATTAGCAGCGGTTCAAATGGGATTGATTTATGTCAACCCGGAAGGACCAAACGGAAACCCTGATCCTATCGCTGCAGCGCGCGACATCCGTGAGACTTTTGGGCGTATGGCGATGAATGACGAGGAGACGGTGGCGTTGATTGCGGGTGGCCATACGTTTGGTAAGACGCACGGTGCTGCGGATCCAGAAAAGTACGTGGGTGCTGAGCCGGCTGGCGCGAGCATTGAAGAGCAAAGCATGGGTTGGAAGAATACGTTTGGCACCGGTGCTGGTGGAGACACCATTACCAGCGGTCTCGAAGGTGCTTGGACCACAACCCCTACTCAATGGAGCAACAA
>JBMSHA010000247.1:0-3233 GCA_049416245.1 Flavobacteriales bacterium
CGTACCGGCGATACGGTACCAAACTCATCGTTGTATCTTCATCGATGCGCAATTTTACCGTGCGCCTTGGATTGATTCCTTCCACCGATAATTCTGCTGCCAACGGCTCATTTGTGAGGCTGTTGGTCACTTGCCACGTCTGTAAAACCGGCGTTTCGGTGATGCGTCCACCGTCCAACCACGGGCTTCGTTCCACCACGAATTGCGCGTGCGTTACCGTTCCCATGCACAGGCCTAAGGCGAGCAATAAAATCGGCCCGGCGCTGTGCGGGAGGAGTTGTTGTGGCATGGATTCTTCGGTCAAGAAGCGGTCTTTCGCTTCCTATAAATTACGAAGAAAAGCGCAGAAAGCAAAATGTATGGGATGGCCATGAGGTACAAAATCCCTCGATTGAGCCCGGCACCCAGCCCGCCGTCATCCGCACTGTCCTCTGCGACCGCCTTGCACATAACGCATTGCGCGTCGACTTCCATCATCTGGGAAAACCCGATGAGCAAGACGAGGACTACTAAAACGCGAGTGACAAGGGGGCTCGGGTGATTGCGGATCATTGCGGATAATATGGAGAGATCATCAAATACACGATCACGCCGGTCGCGGTGACATACAACCAAATCGGCCACGTCACCCGGGCCAATTTCCGATGTTTTTCCACTTGCATCCCGAGTCCGCGCGTGTACGTGAATAAGACCAGTGGAATGATGCCCGTGGACAGCAAAATATGGGAGATCAGGATGAAGAAATAAACCCCTCGAACCCAGCCTTCGCCACCGAATTTTGTTGATTCGGTAGTCAAATGAAATGCCACGTAACTGACCAAAAACAGCATGCTCAGGAGCAAGGCCGTTGTGGTAAATGCCTTGTGAACGTTGATGCGCTTGTTTTTGATGGCAATGAAAGCTCCGATTAGACAGAAAAATGCGGTGCCATTGAAAACGGCATTGAGCTTGGGTAAAATGTATAAGGCCTTGCGTGTTTCTTCGGAAAGGTTCTCGACCGGCGGAATGAGAAACAACAGGGCCACCGCTGCTGGAATCACCACAGCCATGGTCCAAATGAAGCGTTTGACGTTCTGTTCGTTTTTAATCATGGCGAGGTGTTTCAGTCATTGATCGCCCAAAGTTGCTGGGCGTCTTTTAAGAGTTGGTCGACTTCTTCGGTATCCGTGCCGTCGTAGTAGCCGCGCAAACGACCTTGCCGATCCACCAACGCAAAGATGTCGCTGTGGAAGATACCGCCTGCAGCGGTATCGCTTTCGATGGCGGTCATGAAATAGCCGTTGCGGGCCACGTCATAAATTTCTTCCTTTTCTCCTGTCAACAGTTTCCAAATTTCCGGGTTCTGGCCCAACCGTTCGCCGTAGGCCTTGAGCACCGATGGGCGGTCGTGTTCCGGGTCGACCGAGTGGCTAATGAGTCTGATTTCGCCTTCCAATCCCATTTCTGAGATGCCGTATTGCAACCGCGCCATTTGGCTTGACATGATGGGACAAATGGTGGGACACCGGGTGAAGAAAAAGTCGGCCACACGGATTTGTCCGGTGCACGATCGATGGGAAAACTCAACACTGTCCTCGTCGAGGAAGGCAAAAGGGGGTACCGTGTGACCTTCGGGTCCGAGTACCGGCAATGGGGGCAGCTCTGCGTTTGCCTCCCGGAGCTTTCGTTTGGCATACGCGGCTTCGTCCATTTCTTTTTGGAGGAGCGCGATGTCCTCAACCGCGTCTTTGATGGCGTCTTCCGATGCCGCGTGATATACCCCGCGGAGGTATCCCTTGCTGTCCACAAGCCAAAGCGTAGCGATGTTGTTGGGATCGGCGGGATCTCGTTGGATCATGAACGATTCCGAGATGACGCGGTCAATATCCGCTTGGGCTCCAGTGAGGAACTGCCATTTCCCATCGAACCCGTTGTACCGGGTGTTTTTTTCGACGTAACGCGACAGGACTTCAGGTGTATCGTGGGCTGCATCCAACGTGAAGCACACGGTGGTGATGTCATTTGCGTCGCGGTATCTAAAATTGGGCCAGAGCAATTGCTTGGTGATTTGCGCGACGTACTCGCCGTTGGTCGAAAAGAATGCCGCAAGCCAAACCTTTCCTTCCAAAGCCTCGGAACCGAATGCCTCCCCCGCCTGATTGGTCAGCTCAAAGGGCTTGATTTTTTGGGCTTCCGGCGTGAGCGTTTCAGAAGGGCCGTCAGCGGTGTAATAGGGGAGGGAGTTGAAGTGGTGCGTTCCGTCTATACCCAAAACCAACAAACCAATCAACGGCAAGGCCAGCATGATTCCCAAGAGAACCGCATACTTTTTGATGGTGGTGAGAAGCGAAGGTTTCACGCGATAAAAACCATTCTGGCAAACCGAAGTTCACCGGAAAAGTCATGGTTTCGTCAGAATCAGTGGAAGGCGTTGAACAGCCCCAAGTGTCCGAAACCTTCTGTGATGGCGATAAAGATCAAGTAGCCAATGAACAGCATGTAAGGTGCCAAAACGACCTTTTTTAAGTTGCTTCGCTCGTCGCCCAGGTGCATAAAAACCAGTACGATGTAGGCGGCTTTTACCAACGTCAAAATGATGAACGTCCATTTGATCATGGACCAAGTAAAGGTTTCTGAGCGCTTGAAGTAGATGCCCATCAATACCTCTACCGTGGTCAGCAAGGTTAGAATACCCGTTACCTTCCAGATGTTCTTCCTGATTTTCGCTCCCTCCTCCTCACTGTGGTGAGCGTTCAGTGCGTAGCTGTCGTTTACAATCAAATCGTCGCGTTCCATGCTATTGCGTTTCGAGGGTTAGATCGAGTCCTTGGACCTGAGGGGTTATACCAAGTAGAAGAAGGTGAAAACAAAGACCCACACCAAATCTACAAAGTGCCAGTACAATCCAACTTTCTCCACCATTTCATAATGCTTACGGCGTTCGAAAACGCCTTGAATCGCCATGATGAAAATGATGATGTTGATGACCACACCGGAGAAAACGTGGAATCCGTGGAAACCGGTGATGAAGAAGAAAAAGTTGGCGTATGCTTGTTGGATGGCGTATTCGTTGTCGTGCATGTTCGCACCGAAAGCAAACGTCTCAGAGCGTGCATTCCATAGCTTCATGGCCTCGTCGCCACTAACGTGCGACTCATTTTCGATGTACTTGTTGAGAGTGAGGGCGTGCAATTCCGCTTCGTGACTGTGCTCGCCGACCTCGACCAATTTGATGCCGTGGTCTGATTAAACGA
>JBMSHA010000248.1:0-3233 GCA_049416245.1 Flavobacteriales bacterium
ATCGAACCCCTGTTTCCAGGATGAAAACCTGGCGTCCTAACCCCTGGACGAACGGGCCAAACGGGGCGCAAATATACTGCAGAGATTGCAACTGCCAAACCCCCATGAAAAATTTAGTCTCGTGGCATAAAAGATGAGGCTCAGCCCAAGTACGCACGGTACATCCAAACCGTCTTCTCTTGCTCACGGATGTAGTCGCTCATGAGGGCATTCGTGCCTTCATCCCCAGCCTGAGCTGTAAGTTGCAGCAGCGCACGCTCGCGGATGAGCAATACGCTGAACGCCGCTACGCAATGCTTGATGGCCTCAGGACCGTTTGAGATGTCCTTCACGGCGTGCACGTCAGTGGCCTCGAGGTAGGCTTGGTAGGTGTGCAAGGGACGACCGCCGAGGGTGAGGATGCGTTCGGCGACCTCATCGATCTTGAGCTGAAGGTCGGTGTAGAGTTCTTCGAATTTGACGTGGAGTTCAAAAAAATCAGCACCGCGGATGTTCCAATGAAAGCCACGGACATTTTGGTAAAAGATCTGGAAGTCTGCCAAAAGGCTGTTCAATCCGGTGATGGTTTCGGCCGTGACTTGCGGGTTGAGTCCGATGGGGGTGTTGTCCATGGTTTCGATGAATTAATAAGCTCGGGCGAAGACCACACGCTGCGCCGAAGGTGCGCCGGTGCGCACGCACGTGCCCGATTCGTTGGTCGCGTCGAGTGGAATGCAACGGATCGTCGCCTTGGTTTCTTGCTTGATGAGGTCCTCCGTTTCGGAAGTTCCGTCCCAATGGGCTTCGACAAATCCGCCAGCATCGAGCGCGGCCAAGAATTCTTCCCAGGTATCCACACGCGTGGTCGTTTCCTTCGTTCGCTGAGCGGCCCGGTCGAATAGCGATTGCTGAATTTCTTCGAGCAACGATTGGACGTGCGCCACGATGCCTGCAGCTTCGACGATTTCTTTGGTTTGGGTGTCGCGCCGGGCAACTTCGATGGTGCCGCCAGCGAGGTCGCGCGGCCCCATGGCCAAACGCACCGGCACCCCCTTCAATTCATATTCCGCAAATTTCCAACCGCTGCGCTTCGTATCGTCGTCGTCCACCTTCACGCGAACCCCGGCCGCCTTCAATGCGTCCGCAATCCCGTTCAATGCTCCCACGATTTCGGCCATCTGCTCCTCCCCTTTGTAAATCGGAACCAGCACCACTTCGATAGGCGCCAACTTCGGCGGCAACACCAACCCCGCATCATCCGAATGCGTCATGATCAGCGCCCCCATGAGCCGCGTCGACACGCCCCATGAAGTCGCCCAAACCAATTCCTGCCCGCCGTCCCGTGTCGCGAATTTCACATCGAAGGCGCGGGCGAAGTTTTGGCCCAAGAAATGCGAAGTCCCTGCCTGCAAGGCCTTGCCGTCTTGCATCATCGCCTCGATGCAATACGTGTCGAGCGCCCCAGCAAACCGTTCATTGACCGTCTTGATGCCCTTGAGCACCGGCATCGCCATCCAACCCTCTGCAAAGTCCGCATAGACGTCCAGCATCTTGCGCGCTTCGGCGACCGCCTCCTCGGAAGTCTCGTGGGCGGTGTGGCCCTCCTGCCATAAAAATTCCGCCGTGCGCAAAAACAAGCGCGTCCGCATTTCCCAGCGGACCACGTTGGCCCATTGGTTGACGAGCAAGGGCAGGTCGCGGTAACTCTGAATCCAGCCCTTGTAGGTATTCCAAATGATGGTCTCAGAGGTCGGACGAACAATGAGCTCTTCTTCCAGTTTGGCATCCGGATCAACGATCACCCCACTTCCGTCTTCTGCATTTTTCAATCGATAATGCGTCACGACCGCGCACTCCTTCGCAAACCCTTCAACGTGCGCCGCCTCCTTCGACAGGTAGCTCTTTGGGATGAACAAAGGGAAGTAGGCGTTCACGTGGCCGGTGTCCTTGAACATTTGATCAAGGACATCTTTCATGCGTTCCCAGATGGCAAAACCGTACGGCTTGATCACCATGCATCCTTTGACATCACTGTGTTGTGCGAGGTCGGCCTGGACCACCAGTTCGTTGTACCACTTGCTGTAATCCGCCTCGCGGGAAGTCAATTTTGAAGCCATGGGGTGCGCTATCGGTTTTGGTATGGTTTGTGCGGTATGCACGTCGTGGACGTTCCGCTCCGCAAAAGTACCCAATTTCGTACCTTTCCAAAGATTAAACGCTACCCATGTCCCGTTTCCCCTCTCTTCCACTCCCGCCATCTACGACCTGGCTCTTGGTCACGATCGGGCTTGTGCTGTTTTCCGGCTGTGCGGTAACTCCAGATTTTTCAGCCCTTGAAGATGATGAATTGTATTTGCGCCGTGGCGAAGAGTTTGTAACCGACGCCATGTATTTGGCATTCGCCATGGAACAAAGCGCAGAGGAACCGGCAGAAGACGATTACTACGATCCCAACCGCAGCCAATACAGCCCCGGTTACATGGGCGGATACGGCATGCCACGATACCAATCCAGTTTCAACAATCCTTATCGGCCTTTTGGCAATGGCTTTGGAACCAACTGGGGACTTTCTTCCTACATGAATCCTTTTGCCGCTGGCGGAATGGGCATGGGATACGGCATGGGATACGGAGGTTGGAATGACCCCTTTGCCATGGGTTATGGCAGCGGATTTGGCTCCAACTACGGTTACGGCAGTCCATTCGGATACAACAATTGGAACAACTACGGATACGGGTACAACAACTGGAACAACGGTTGGAACAACTCGTGGTATCAGACAGGCGGAAACAGCTCTGGCACTGGAACAACCAGCACAACAACGACCGGTTCTACTACTCGAACTAACTACGGCAACCGTAGACCATCAAAATACACTTCTACACGAGGTGCTGGAGTAAGCAGTGGTCGCACCACTGGCACGACTAGCGGTACCACTTCAAGCACAGGATGGCGCGGAATTATTGAAGCCGCAAACAGTATTCAGCAAGAAGCTGCCGCACAGCAAAACGTGCGCTCATCAGTACAATCCACCAGCCGCAACTCTTCTACTAACAACAACACTTCACGTTCCTACACGCGTCCAACGGAACGTTCCAGTCGAACGTACGAGCGCAGTAACACAAGATCGTACAACTCAACACCGTCGAGATCCTACGACAACAGCAGAAGCACATCTCCTTCTCCTTCACGCAGCACACGTTCACAGAGTTCGAACAGCAGTAGCGGCAGAAGAAGATGATCAGAAAACTAAG
>JBMSHA010000249.1:0-3210 GCA_049416245.1 Flavobacteriales bacterium
AGGTTGTCACGCACGGAAGCCTCCACCTAATGCGTTAGCGAACGAAGACGAAGCGTTTTGAATGAGAAAGGGTTGGATCTAAGCGATAATTTTCTTCCGAAAAATCAGCTAGAGCTGCTACTCCTTGCTCGGCATGAAGACACAGATGACGGGCCATCAGTCCACGAGCTTGCTTACTAAAGACGGAGACGGCTTTGCGCTTGTTTCCTACTTCCTGCCAAAACTCCACGTCAATCCAATCTATTCCTGTCTGGTCGATCGCTTCAGCATATTCCGCCGAGGCCAAATTGATACAGGGCTGTCCCGCCAAGGCTTCCTTTAGCCAGGCAGAAATCTTGGGCTTCCAGAAGTTTCGCAACCCAATGGCCCCCAGTTTTTGATCCATATCTAGTCGGTAGGGCTGCATGGTATCGTGGGCCCGGAGTAGGCCATACAACCCGGATCCGATCACAATATTTTCCAGGGCAGCTTTTTGGGCGCGTGGGGGCAAGTGTTCAACGTCCAATTTGGCAAATGCTTCTCCTTTAAACTGTCCCAAAGCGCAAGGACCTTCGGGCCCATGCATCGTGGCATTCCATGCTTGGTGCATGTGCATGACTTTTTCTGATAAGGAGTCGGAAGTGCCAAAAAATCCCCCAATTTTTTTGGAATTCCATCCTTGAATGGCCGCCATATTTTTGCTCGCTTCCGGAAGGAAAATGGGCGAGGTGAGACCCCTAAGTGCCGTAGGACCGAGCGTTTTTGCGGACGAAAGGAGGATTTTCATGGATTCAAAGGTAACGGCATCCCATATTTGGCATAGGCTTTGATTCCATTTTCCCGCCTAAAGCCCCTGAACACCTATGGTAAAAACCTACACGGTTCTATTCCTTTTGGTTATTTGCATGCTTCCCGAGACCTCGTCTGCTCAGGAGTCTGTGAAGTTTGGCTACTTACAAGTCGAAATTAAAGGGACAAAGCCCACGCCATTCCGAAGCGAAGGAAAACCGGATAGTTTATACAACCCATTGAATGAGGTCGTTGTCTCCGCATACCGGTCGGTCGAAAACAAAAGAAAGGTCATACAAGAAATTGCGGTAATCGGACAAGGGGCGATTCAACAGAGTATGGCATCCAGTACCGTGGATGTCCTCTCGGCGCAACAAGGGATTTCCGTTCAAAAAAGTCAACAAGGAGGGGGTTCCATTATTCTTCGCGGCATGGAAGCCAACCGGGTACTCCTAGTCGTGGATGGGGTAAGGATGAATAACCTCATCTATCGGTCTGGGCACTTGCAAAATGCTATCACGGTAGATCCTCTATCCTTGGAACGGATAGAGGTGGCATTTGGGCCAGCTTCGAATGCCTTTGGTAGCGATGCCATGGGAGGCTTGGTCCATTTCTTTACAAAAACCCCTCTTTTTTCATCCACTGGTTTGAAGCTCTCTGGACAGGTGTATGGGAAATACAGCTCGGCCACCCAAAGCTGGGTAAAACATGCCGAGGTGAGCAGCTCCAATTTACGTTGGGCGACTTATACGTCCCTGACACAGTCAGATTTTGGCGATTTGCGCGGGGGGAAAAGGGTAAACCCATTCTACGGCAGCTTGTATGGACAACGCCCTAGCTACGTGGTGTTCGGAAGCCAAGGAGATTCGTTGGTTTCCAATCCAGAACCCTGGGTGCAGCGAGGAAGCGGTTACACGCAATATGACCTGGTTCAAAAAATCTTGTTTCGGAATCGACCCGACCGCCGAAATACGCTCAACATCCAAGCCTCAACGTCCAGTAATATTGGCCGGTACGATCGATTAACGGACCCAAGCACATTGACGGGATTAAAATTTAGTGAGTGGCATTACGGCCCCCAAAAAAGATTAATGGCTTCATATAAATGGGATGCACTACACCTTCTCGGATTTGATGGAGTGAGCCTGACACTGTACCACCAAAATGTGGAAGAAAGTCGAATGAATCGAAAATTCGGGAACCCGATTCTGCAATCTCGTATTGAGAACGTCATGGTCAACGGGTTCAATTCGGATGCTATGAAGCGTTGGGGAAGCAATACCCTAAGATCCGGAGTAGACGGTTGGTTCCAATCGGTTCGATCTAGGGCTTTCGGGCAAGATGTGATAAACGGTGGAGGGCGGACGCCACTAGATTCCAGATATCCAGGGGGGCGAAATGAGATGTATTCTTTGGCTGCATTTGCCACGCATTTGATGGAAATCACCCCCGAACTGACCTTAACCGAAGGATTTCGTATCGGGAATTCCGTCTTATACAGCGAATTTTCGGATAAGACATTTTTCCCTTTTCCGTATGATTTCATTTATCAACGCATGCCCGTTGCATCAGGGAGTATCGGGGCTATTTACACGCCAACGGATAAAAACAAGTATTCTTTCACGCTTTCAACGGCCTATCGAGTGCCAAACATAGACGACGTCTCGAAGGTTTTTGAAACAGCACCTGGTATGTTGATCATCCCCAATCCTGGGTTGCGTCCAGAGCAGGCCTTTACCGCAGAAATTGGAAATATTCGAATCTTCCAAGGGGGTCACAGTTTGGAGTGGAATGTTTACACCACGTCGATCACGGATGCTTTAATGGTGCAGCCCTTTCGACTGAATGGCCAAGATTCGATCGTATATGATGGGATGCTGGCAGGGGTCTATGCTCAGCAAAATGTGCAGCGCGCATCAATTGTAGGGTACTCGGTGCGATCCACCGTGGTTTTGGCTGGTCCATGGAAGCTGTCCACCTTCCTCCAAGGAACCCAAGGGAAAGTCGGATTTCCTCATCATGGAAACTTAGACCACATTCCTCCTTTTTCGGGCCGTATGAATCTCTTCTGGCAACAAAAAGGTTGGTATTTGGATTTTTACGCGTTAGGCAATAGTTGGAAGAGAATTGAACACTACCAGCTTAATGGGGAAGACAATGAGCAGTATGCCACTCCGGAAGGAATGCCTGCTTGGATTACCTGGAATGCGAGTTGTTCTTTCAAAACGGGTCAAGGTATGTTTTGGCAGGTAGGTGTTCAAAATATTTTGGATACCCAGTACCGAACATTCTCCAGTGGAATCAATGCACCGGGTAGGAATTTTCAAGCGGCAGTGCGCTACAGCTTCTGAGAACTTCCTGTGTACCTTTAGGGGAAACCCAAGGTATCCATGAAGAAATTCTTGCCTCTTTTCGCCTTTTGGCTGCTGTTGGCCTGCGAAT
>JBMSHA010000250.1:0-3175 GCA_049416245.1 Flavobacteriales bacterium
AAGGGGGCGTGTTGTGTAGAAGGGGAAAGTGGTGCGCCGCTTACGGAAGAAGAAGTGGAGCGGTTGGAGGAGGCGTTCGAGGTGGTCAAACCCATGCTTCGCCCAGAAGCCCTGGCGGTGATTGATAAGGTCGGTTTGTTTGAAGTCGATCAAGATGGGGACTATGTCACACCGATCATTGACGGTCGCGAGTGTGTGTATGCTACATTCGAAGCCGATGGCACAGCGAAATGCTCGTTTGAAGCGGCTTGGCGTGAAGGAAAATCAGATTGGCCCAAGCCCATTTCGTGTCATTTGTATCCGGTTCGGCTGAAGGAACTGCAAGATTTCACGGCTTTGAATGTGCACCGTTGGCCCATTTGCGACGGGGCTCGTGCGTGTGGTGCTGCAACGAACATCACCGTTTTGGAATTTTGCCGCACCGCATTGATTCGTCAATTCGGTGAAGCTTGGTATGCCGAGGCTTTGGAAATTTGGAAGGTGTGGAAACAGCAAAATCCGTCATGAGGGGATTGCAAATATTCCTCGCAATCTTCGCGGGACTGGTGTTCATTCCTGCATTCACGACGTGCAGGGCCCAACAACTCACGCCCATTTGGGACGTGAACACGCCCGACGATGAATTGCTGCTCGGATGGGACGGGGAAACGATGTTTTTTCGGCGCGTCAGCCGTCAAACGGAAGCGACGAAGGATTCCAATTGGTTCATTCAATCGGGTCGAGAATTCGGTGCGGTGCGGTCTGCAGGTTGGACTGAATTTTCGGCCATTCAACCCATGCAATTGCGTGCCAGAACGGCCGAACAATGGCCCGATTTGGGCCCCATCCAGCACGTTGCCATCGACGCCGTTCGCGAGGTGATGGTATTGAGTGCCCAGACGCGTGCCGGAGACTTTGATTTGTACATGGCGCAGCGTGCGGGCGACTCGTGGACGGAGCCGAAGGCGCTGACAGCCTTGAATTCATCAGGTGATGAGGTGTTCCCCAATTTCGAGGCGGGCTCCCTCCTTTTTGCTTCCAATGGACATGGCGGACGGGGTGGATTTGATGTTTGGAGATCGCATCGCCGGGATCAGTTCGAGCAATTTTCGTCACTTGATGGGGGGGTGAATACTGCAGGGGACGAATTGGCCGCGGTACCCGCAGGTGCACGATCGGAACACGGGTATTATGTGTCAGCCGTGAGAATGGAGGGCAGCGGTGTGGATATTTGGTATGTTTCAGGAGCCCGGGAGCCCGATGGGTCGGATCGAAATCGTGAAATGGGCATGGAATTTCGCCACCGCAGGAGTGCAGTTGCGGGAATTTCAGTCGACATCCGAGAACGCGGTGGAGCGGTCATGACCCATGCCGTTTCGGATGATCAGGGTCGGGTGGAATTGGGAGCGTTGAAGCTCGACGCAGCTGTCGAAGTCATGGTAGAGCGTATTGACGGATCCAACCTTGCGGAGGGTACCGTTTGCCATGTCTTTGAACGATGCCCAGAAGGACAGTGCCTCGATTCGCACTGGTCCGGTTGGAAGCGCGTGCGGAGTTACCGCATTGAAGGGGGCAAGGCCTTTGTGTTTGACTTGCTGCCGCTAGACGCCCTCTCGCGTTGGCCCCGCCCATCTGCTCATGATGCGGCTGCTTTGGAGTTCGACGGCACGACGAAACACGTGTTTTTCTCTTCGTCAGAATACAACCTGTCCAATGCGGAGCAAAGTGCACTGTGCGATTGGCTCATTGAACAAGGTTGGACGGAGGAAGTTGAGGGACGCCTTCAAGTCCGCGGATTTACCGACACGCGAGGGGAGGCGGTAAGCAACCACATCTTAAGTGAACAGCGCGCTCGTGCAGTGGTGATCGCGCTGCAGGCTTGTGGCGTGAGCGAGGAAAAAGTCGATTGGTCGGGATTTGGCGAAGACTCAAAAGCGACCGATCCGAGGCTTGCACGCCGAGTGGATGTGGTTTGGCAACCGGACATGCATTAAACCCAAACGGGAATCATTATTTTTGCGCCCATGTTGATTACGCTACTGCGTTCGAAGCTCCATCGCCTGACAGTGACGCAGGCGGATTTGAATTACATCGGTTCGATCACGTTGGATCCCGATTTGATGGATGCTGCCGGCTTGTATGAAGGGGAAAAAGTCCAAATCGTGAACATCAACAATGGCGAACGTTTCGAGACGTATACCATCCTGGGTGAACGCGGATCCGGTCAAGTGGGACTCAACGGTCCAGCGGCACGCCGGGTTCAGGTGGGCGACATCATTATCGTTATTGCTTATGCGCAAATGACACCGGAAGAGGCTCAAAGCCACAAACCGGTTTTGGTCTTCCCGGATACGGCGACCAATCGCCTCAATCCGTAACTTGTCGGCATGAGCCCCAAGCAAATCCTCACCTACGTCATTTCATTGGGTATTGGTGTGGTGTTGTTTTACCTCGCCTTTTCCATTGTTGATGATAAAGAGGCGCTTTGGGACAACATGCGCTCGGTCCGTTGGGAGGGGATCGCTGCGTCCTTTGTGATGGGGTATCTCGCCATCGTGAGCCGCGGTTTGCGTTGGGGTATTTTGCTTGAACCGCTGGGGCGCAGTGCGGGAGCGGCTCGCAGCGTGCATGCTGTGGCATTTGCTTATTTCGCCAATACGTTTGTTCCAAGAAGCGGAGAACTGGCGCGATGTGCGGCACTAAACCAAACCGATGACATCCCAGTCGACGAGCTCTTCGGCACCGTCATCAGCGAACGCGTGATTGATTTCGTCTTTCTTGCCGTTTTGACAAGCATAGCAATTTTGGGGAATTTGTCGGCGTTTGCGGTGATCTTGGAAGGAGCACAAATGCCCGATTTAAGCAAACTCATCCTGCTGGGCGCAGCTGCTCTTGTGGCAATCGCATTGGTTTTTTGGAAGCGAAAGGCTTTGCTGGCATTGCCGTTTGCTCAGAAAGTCGCAGCTTTCCTCCAAGGCGTTTGGAACGGGCTCAACAGCATCCGAAAGATGAATCGCAAGGGTCAGTTTCTTGCCCACACCTTTTTCATTTGGTTCATGTACTTCTTTATGGCTTGGGTAATTTTCAAGTCATTCGATGCAGTCCAAGACATTACCGTGTTGCAGGCGCTGTTCATCATGGTGGCAGGCGGCTTTGGGATGGTCATTCCGGCACCCGGAGGTGTGGGTTCATACCA
>JBMSHA010000251.1:0-3175 GCA_049416245.1 Flavobacteriales bacterium
GCGTATTCCTTGCTTGCGAGGTTGATCACCAAACCGCCAGCTGCCTCGGCAACGTCCGATTGGATTTTGTTCGACCAATAAGCGTACAAATGGGGTGTGTTTTCATCCGGAGACCATTTCAAGCCCATTTCTAAGCGATACGGTTGGATGCGATCCAGTGGGCGTAAAACGCCATACAAACCTGACAGAATACGCAAGTGATCTTGCGCAAAGTTGAAATCTTCGTTTGACCAATTGGCCGCATCAAGCCCTGTGTAAACGGCACCTTTAAAGCAATTGACCGCCGGCTTCGCCAGACCTGATTTCGGATGTTCGGTCCATCGCTTGATGCGTTCGGCAGTGAGTGCTGCTAGCGCTGAATTGATGCTCATGAGCACTTCCAAATCGGCGCTACTCAATGGCTTCAATCGTTTCATCAGCCGAGCAGCGGACTCCTTAAAAACCGGTTCCGTTCCGTCGCTTCGATCGAGCGCCTCGTCGAAGGCCATGGTTTTTGAAGGAGACAGAATCACTAACATGAAGACGACAAAGCTAGGGCTTGCTCAGGGGCAATCCAATTCCCGTATATTCGAAGCCTAACCTTTAAGAAATTTTTGCCATGCGCTTTCTGGATTTCAACTTGCGCGCTGTCATGCCGTTCATTCTCGGATTTTCATTTTTGTTTTACACATCCACGACACGGAGTCAATGCGAAGCGGGTGAGGTGGCAATAGATTTTGTTGTCGACACAGACAACTGGGGATATGAATTGTACTGGGAATTGCTCCCCTCCGGTGAGGCATGTGGTAGTGAATTGTTCCTAGCAAGTGGAGGTAACCCCGAGGTAGGATGCGACGGAAATGGTGGGGGTGGAAATGGTGGAACGACTTATGGCAACAATGGCGTCTATATGGAAGGACCTTTTTGCGTAACGGCCGGCTCGGCGTTGGATTTTGTGCACGTCGATAGTTACGGAGACGGGGGAACACGCTTCGATTTGTACATGGACGGATTGTTGTCGGGCATCTTCAATGGAACGGGTTACGGAAATCTTTGGACATTCACTGCGGGTGAGAGTTTGTTCATTGACTTCGATGTGCCATGTGCTGCGGCACCGATTGAAGTGGACGGCGCTTCCGTCATCGTCAGTTCAAGTGGTGGATCTGTCCAAGCGGGTGAGGTTTCTCCACCTGCAGCGCCCAGCGGTTCATGCGGCCTCTCAGGTTCGTGGTGCGGTTCGGATGGAAACGTGTCGAGCTCAGTTTGGCTCACTTTTACGCCTGAAACCACAGCACCTGTGACCATCACGACGTGTTCGGACTCTTCGTCTTTTGACACGCAGTTGGCATTATACCGGGTCGAAGATTGCGGGGATTTTGCCACATACGAATTGGTGGGTTCCAATGACGACCAGTGCGCAGGCTACCGTTCAACCATGTACACAAGTTGCCTGGAAGTCGGGGTGAGTTATTATATCCAAGTGGACGGTTGGGCAGGCCAAACAGGCAATGCGGATGTGAGTGTTTTCACCACCGAGGCCTATGATACCTCCGCCGATGCTCAAGTCCGAAACGTCACGTGTCCGTTGGATAAAGACACCGCACCCAATGGGTTCATCTTGCCATTCGTCAATGCGGGCGGTTCCGATTTTTCATGCGTTTGGAGTGGTCCTAACGGCTACAGTTCGGAGGAATCTTGGATTTTTGATTTGTCGCCCGGTGTTTATACAGCCGATATCACGACGACTTGTGGCACGCAGTTCAGCATTGAGCGCACGATTACGGCGCCTGAGTCTTGGTCTGTCCAAACGACGGTGACCGAAGCAAGTTGCGAAGATTCAGCGGATGGCGCTGTCGAGATTGCGGTTTCGGGAGCCAACGATCCCTACACCTTTGAGTGGTCGGGACCGAATGATTTCACTTCGGATATGGAGGATTTGGAGATGTTGCTCCCCGGCACCTACCAACTGAATATAACGGATGAAAATGGATGCAGCTATCCCGTCACGGCTTTTGTGCCCGAAGTAGAGGCGTCTGATTTTACCATCGGAAATGACACCATCATTTGTGAAGATGAACCGCTCCTGATTTACGGACCCATTGGCTATTCGTACGAATGGCAGGACGGTTCGAATAATCAGTTTTTCTATGTTCAGCCCGGTGATTTTGCTCCAGGTACGTACAGCATTGTCTTGAGCGGCACCACAGAAACGGGGTGCACTTTCGCGGATGCATTGATTTTGACTGTCCACGAATGTTCAGTGGGCCTCGGCGAAATTGGGCTCGCGGACGCGGCGATTTACCCGAATCCAGCGAACGAGTCTGTGTTTTTCGAAGCCATGCCCCTGGGCACGGGTTGGCGTGTAGAGGCGTTGGATATGGCGGGTCGAATCGTTGCACAAACCAATTGGGTTGACCCGGGGTCTCCCATTTTCAATGTTTCGGATTGGCCTGAGGGGCAGTACGTCTTGAAATTCCAGAGCGCCGAAAGCGCGATCACACGTCAGCTATCGGTTCAGCACGGAGGTCGCTAAGCGTTCGCACGTTTCAGAAATTTGGTCTGAACTGAGGTCCCGATGGGTCACCATGCGCACGCGCTGGGGTCCAAACGCGAAGCACGAGATCCCGGCATTTTGAGCCCAATCAACGAATTCTGCAGCTGAAAGGCCTGTGTGGAGTTCAAATATGACAATGTTCGTTTCGACGGGATCCACGGCTTTTACCCCGGGTAACCCGACGAGCGCCCTGCCGAGCTGTTGAGCGTGAAGGTGGTCTTCGTACAATCGAGGCAATTCAACATCGAGGGCATGGTTGCAAGCAGCGGTGAGCACGCCGATTTGCCGCATCCCACCCCCGAACACTTTTCGGACCCGATGCGCTTCAGCAATGAAGGATTTGGATCCGATGAGTACACTTCCTGCGGGAGCGCCCAATCCCTTCGAAAAGCAAACCGAAATAGAGTCGAAGAGTTGCCCGTAATCGCTCCATGCTTGGCTTTCAGGAACGCTGCCATTTCCACGCGCAATCATCGCATTCCAACATCGTGCACCATCAAGATGCAGCGGCATGCCCATTTTTTTGCAGCCATCCTTGATTTCTTGCAGCGAATCCAGGGACCAAACTGCACCGCCGCCTCTGTTGCAGGTGTCCTCCACACAAACCAAAGACGTGCGTGCATAATGGCTGTCTGATGGGTT